>JANODD010000125.1:0-53446 GCA_031412515.1 Planctomycetia bacterium
GCTGAAGAAGAATTCGAAGAAGCTCCGCCCGAATCGAATCCACGTTCAGCCGTGAAGCGGCGAGCTGCACGAACGAGCAACGACCTGGTGATGTCCAGCGAGTATGCTTGCCCGCAATGCGGTGCATCGAGCTCACCACCATCGCCTCAGTTGCTCAGCTTCAACAGCCCGGTCGGCATGTGTCCGGTTTGCGAGGGCCTTGGCAAACAGTTCACCTTTTCGCCGTCATTGATCGTACCGGATCCTTCCAAGTCCATCCGCCGCGGCGCGATCGAGTTGCTCGGCCCGTGGAATGACCTCAGTCGTTGGCATCGTCATCAATATTTGAGCGTCGCGGAATCGATCGAAAAACAATACAACATGGAATCGAGTGAGAGCATCACTGCGCCGTGGCGCGAGTTGCCTCCCGAAGTCCAAAACGAATGGTTGCACGGAACCGGCGAGCGTCACATCACGTTCACGTGGCGCGGCGGCAGCAAACCGATGAAATACGGCGGCGTCTTCGAAGGCGTCATCGCGCAGCTGCTTGAACAGTATCGCAACGCAAAGAGTTCAACCGCTCGCAATCGTTTCGAAAAATACATGGAAAAGCGGCATTGCGTCGCTTGCAATGGAACGCGACTGAATCGACAAGCTCGGCAGTTAAAACTGTGTAGTGTCAGTAGCGTTTCGAAGAATAAAACCAAAGAAGAGTGGTGGAATCTACCGGATCTTTGCCAACTCTCGATCGACAAGTGCTTGGAAATTCTTCAATCACTGAAATTCGGCGAGATCGAACAGAAGATTGCGGCTGAAGCGGTTCGCGAAATCACTAGCCGTTTGCAGTTCTTGCTCGATGTGGGTCTAGATTACTTGAGCCTCAATCGATCCGCGCCATCACTTTCCGGCGGCGAGGCGCAGCGCATTCGATTGGCCAGTCAGATCGGTTCGGGCTTAGTCGGTGTGTTGTATGTGCTCGACGAACCTTCGATCGGTTTGCATCCTCGCGATAACGACCGTTTGATCGAGTCATTAAAACACTTGCGCGATCAAGGCAACTCGTTGCTAGTCGTTGAACACGATGAAGACACGATGCGAGCCGCTGATCTGATTCTTGACTTCGGGCCTGGGCCAGGAGTCCGCGGCGGCGAGATCGTTGGCTGCGGTTCGCTCGAAGAACTGGCTGGTAACGAACGCAGTTTGACCGGTCAGTTTCTTTCTGGCAAACAAACGATTCCGGTCCCCGAGACACGACGACCTGGCAACGGACAATTCATCGAAGTCAAAGGCGCAACGCACAACAACCTAAAAAACATCGATATCAAACTTCCGCTTGGAACTCTGGTGTGTGTCACCGGTGTCAGCGGTTCAGGCAAGAGCTCCCTCGTCAACGATGTGATTGCGCCAGTGCTCCGTCGACAATTGCATGCAGCGGAAGATGTGCCCGGCGAACATCGTGAACTGACTGGTGTCGAACATCTCGACAAGATCATCGCCATTGACCAGTCACCGATCGGTCGAACACCGCGAAGTAACCCAGCGACTTATGTCAAAGTCTTTGACGAGGTCCGCAATCTCTACACCGATTTGTCGGAAGCCAAGCGTCGTGGTTATTCGCCCGGTCGTTTCAGCTTTAACGTTGCCGGTGGTCGTTGTGAAGCTTGCGAAGGGAACGGTTCGAATCGACTCGAGATGGATTTTTTGGCCGACTTGTGGGTCAGTTGCCCTGTCTGCAATGGCAAGCGATTCAATCACGAAACCTTGCAAGTCAAATTCAAGGACCAATCGATCGCTGATGTCTTGGATATGGATATTCAGCAGGCTCTAACGCTGTTTCAAAACGTTCCGCGGATCGCTGAGAAACTGCAAACGCTGCATGACGTTGGTTTGGATTATATCAAGCTTGGACAACCGTCGCCGACGCTCTCCGGTGGTGAAGCCCAGCGTGTGAAACTTGCCAAAGAACTGGCGCGGCGTGATACGGGACGAACCTTGTATCTTCTCGACGAACCTACAACCGGATTGCATTTTCATGACATTCGCTTGTTGTTGAAAGTCCTTCAAGACCTCGTTGATCGCGGCAACACGGTGCTGGTCATTGAACACAATTTGGACATCATCAAAGCCGCTGATTGGTTGATCGACATCGGACCGGAAGGGGGTTCGGAAGGTGGTCAGTTGGTTTACGTCGGACCACCTGAAGGGATCGTTGATTGCGCTGCCTCGCATACAGGCAACTCACTTGCAAAGCACTTGGCGGCCAAGCCAATCTCGCCTGAAGATGCAACCAAGAAGAAAAAGGCTAAACCCAAGAGCATACCTGCGCCCGCGAAATTAAAAGTGCAGTGCGCATCGGAACACAATCTCAAAGATGTTTCGCTCGAGTTGGCTCACAACACGATGACGGTCTTCTGCGGTCCCAGCGGCAGCGGAAAAAGTTCGCTGGCGATGGACACGATTTATGCCGAAGGTCAACGTCGGTACGTTGAAAGCCTATCGTCGTACGCGCGCCAGTTCGTGGGGCAAATGCCCAAGCCGCGTGTCGATCGCATCGAAGGCCTCGCCCCAGCGATCGCTATCGAACAGAAGACTGTCGCGCACAATCCGCGTAGTACCGTCGGTACCGTCACCGAAATTTACGATTATCTGCGCGTGTTGATGGCTCGACTGGCAACCCCGCATTGCCCTGAGTGCGATAATCCGGTTTCAACACAGACTGCCGATGATATCACCAACCACTTGCTCGACTTCCCCGATGGAACTCGCTTAATTTTGGCTGCGCCGTTGCATTGGCAACCGACGATCGATCCTGACAATCTTTGGCAAGACTTGCGAACCTCGGGACTCGTGCGTGTTCGCATCAACGGCAAGATTTATACGCTGGATGAAGTGCCGCGTCTCTCATCGACGGCCAGTTACGATATCGAAGCGGTCGTCGACCGTATTACGATCTCCGAAGCCAATCGCAGCCGAATCTCTGACAGTGTTGAGCTCGCGCTGTCGTTGGGTACCGGCGTAATGCTCTCGATAGATCCTGATAGCGACGAAGATGAAACTCGCTGGAAAGTGGTTCGGCACAGTCAATTGCTCGCGTGTCGCAACTGCGGTTACAGTATGCAAACCTTGACGCCGCACAGTTTCTCCTTCAACTCGCCACTGGGTTGGTGCCCTGATTGCGAAGGGATTGGTACACAGACTGGAACGAGCCCCGCGCTATTGATTGATCCAGCCATCAGCTTGAACGAAGGTGCGATTCGCATGTGGCCGATCGACAGCGAACTCGGTCCTGTGATGCTGCATTCGATTTGCAAAGCAGCTAGCATCCCGGGTGATGTGCCGGTTGAAAAGTTGACTTCTGGTCAGCGCCGCATGCTGTTGTATGGTACTGACGATCGTTGGTTCCGGGCGACGAATTCAAAAGGCATTGAGTTTGAATTCCAATGGAAGGGTCTGTTTCCGACGCTCGAACAAGCGACGCGACTGAGCCCACAACTGCGTCAAAAGCTTGCGCCGTTTGTTGCTGAAGTGGCGTGTGCGGCCTGCGATGGTTCTCGACTGAATCGCGATGCGGCTTCGGCCAAGTTCCGAGGACTATCGATCGGTGACTTAACGCAGGGCACGCTTTCGTGGTTGCAGCAGCAACTGAAGTCATGGAAGCTCGACGAACGCGAACAGCAGATCGCGGGTGAGTTGCTGCGAGAACTTTTGGCTCGCACCGATTTCTTGCTCGACGTGGGACTGGAATATCTTTCGCTGTCGCGACCTGCCAATACGCTTAGCGGTGGTGAGTCGCAGCGTATTCGACTATCGAGTCAACTGGGCAGCGGTTTGTGCGGCGTCTTATATGTGCTCGACGAACCGACGATCGGTTTGCACCCGCGCGACAATGCAAAACTGGTAAAAGCACTGAAGAAACTTCGCGACATCGGTAACACGTTGATCGTGGTCGAGCATGATCGCGATGTGATCGAGGGGAGCGATCAAGTCTGTGACTTTGGCCCCGGCTCCGGTCGCAACGGTGGTCATCTTGTCGGACAAGGTACACCAAAACAGTTAGCACGCATGTCCGGCAGTGTGACTGGTCCTTACTTGAGCAACAAGCAAACGATTCCAGTGCCGCGTCTTCGCCGCTGTACTCACAAAGGTATACTAGAATTACGTGGCGCTAAAGCCAACAACCTCCGCAACATCGATCTCGACATTCCATTGGGTCGACTGAACGTGATCACCGGCCCCAGTGGTAGCGGTAAGAGCACGCTGGTCCATGAAGTGCTCTATCCCGCGCTGCATAAAGTACTTGCAAAACAACCTAACAGCGGTGCGTTCGAGTCGTTGTCCGGTGTGAATTTGATCGATAAAGTAATTCGTGTCGATCAAAGCCCGCTTGGATCGAATCCAAGTTCAACGCCAGCAACTTATACCGGCGTATTTGATCTGATTCGTCAACTGTATTCGCAATTGCCTGATGCACGTGCGGCCGGTTATACGCAGCGACAGTTTTCGTTTAACGTTCCGGGTGGTCGATGCGAAAAGTGCGAAGGCAACGGACAGATTCGCATCGAAATGCACTTCTTGCCGGATGTTTGGGTTCAGTGTGATAGCTGCCATGGCAAGCGTTTTACTGAAGACACGCTTTCGATTGAGTATCACGGCTTTTCGATTCACGATGTGCTTGAGATGCAGATCGGTCAAGCGGTTGACGTTTTCAATAATATTCCCAAGATTCGCCGCATTCTGCAAACGTTGTCGGATGTCGGTTTGAATTACATCTCGCTTGGCCAATCGGCGCCGACGTTGTCAGGTGGTGAAGCTCAGCGTGTGAAGTTGGCTGCAGAACTTGCACGGCCTGATACGGGTAAGACTTTGTATCTGCTGGACGAACCGACGACCGGTTTGCACTTTGCAGACATCGTCAAACTGCTTGAAGTGGTCCAGCGCCTGGTCGACTTAGGGAACACGGTCTTATTGATCGAACACAACCTTGATGTGATCAAAGCTGCTGACTGGGTCATCGACATCGGTCCCGAAGCTGGTTGGGAAGGTGGTCGCGTCGTCTTCGCTGGTACGCCCGAAGGCTTAGTCGAACACGCCAAGCAAGCCATGCCAACAGCCGATCCCGTGGCTGAGGCTGCCAGCGTCAGCAAATCCCGAAAGAAACCTCGCACAACAAAAGCAACAATCGCTCCCCCACAACCTCAACTTCTTCGCAGTCACACCGGCGAAGCTCTCATCCCGATGCTTGAAACGGCCAAGTACGAAGATCGCGACACGTGGGACGCCAGCGAATTGACTCGCAAGCAAGCCGGCGATCTTGATCTGGAACAAATTGGGCGTGATACGCTCTTGCCCTGGCAAGCCGACGGACGCCGATGGCATACTCGCGATAGTGTCGATCGCAAGGGCGAACCGATTCGTTGGGAACGAGAGTTGCTTATTAAAATTGTTGACGCGATCGAAGCTGACGGCGGGTTTTCACCAATCAGTTGGGAGAATCGAAGCATTGTCGAAGCCTGCGGTCCGGTGAAGAGCAAAGGTTGGTTCATGCATGCAATAACTGCCGAGACGTGGCTTCTCAAGCTGAAGTTCCGCGTTCCGCGTCGAGCGTTCACCAAGAATCAGCTTGAAAGCGTTGTGAGCATGCCGACGCTGAATCAGATGCAAGAGATCGAGCAGTATGGGAACGAGCCTCGGGTAGTAGCACGAGCGGCTGGTGCTTGGATGGAACTGGAACTGCGTCCTCACACGCTCGATGAGATCGACACTCCGAAATTCTGGAAATGGTTCGGCGAGGCCATCAACGCGTTCCTAGGCAAGACGCCGAACGATCCGGTTCCAGAAGAATCCACAGAACCTGAAAAGCACATGCCGTGGAAAGTGCTCAAACAACGCTGGCATTCGCTTCGCAAAGGATTCCCACCGGGTCGCGCGATCGTCTGGCCTGCTGAAACGCTGAGTGTTTTCATTCAATCGGTTCACCAAACGTCGGGCGAAGGGCGGTGGCGTTGGGACGAGCAAACCCACGCTCGGTACTATCTGCCTGGACAGGAAGAACCCTGGATCACGTTACATACAAAACGTCCAGAGGCACTGATTGCGGTGCTGACGGGTCCACCGGGTTTTGTTCCAGGCAATTTGAAATCATCCCTGCCCATTTCGTTTCAAATCACTACGCGCAGCGATTCGGCGGAACAGTTGCAAATTTCGTTTACCGAACTTCAGCAACCCCGAGATTCTTCCGTTAAGAAGCTACTAGCGGCCCATTTGGAGTTTTTTAACTCGAAGACGGTTTGAAAATGCGTTTTGAGGGACACGTTTGTGGGTAAATGCCCGAATTACACTTGGTTTTCAACGAGAGTTTTCGTTAGGATGGATGGTAGCGGCTGAACCGAATCAGCCGGAGTGCGCTAGCACCCAGTTTGCATCACGGTCGTATCAGCCGGAACGCTAACGAGAGCGTACTGCTTAGGAATGAACTTGAAAACGCGGATTTACAGGTGATTTATTAGCCGGAAGGCGTTAGCCTCCGGTTCAAGACATAACCGGAGGCTAACGCCGTCCGGCTGATAAGACTGTACCACCGTAATGACCAGCTTCAGTTCAAACTCCTAAGCAGGATGCTCTCTAACGCGTTCCGGCTGATGGGTCACTTATGAATCTTGCTCAATAAGCGAAATAAAATCGCATAACTGAAATGACTTACGGAGTAAATCGATGTTGAAACTATCACAAATTGCGTTGCTCTTCGCGCTGATAGCGATGCCAAGCATTATCTGGGCTCAGAACGAGGGCCAGGATAAGCTAGATGAAGCGGCCGGACTGAAAATCGAAGCCAAGACACCGGACGAATTGAAAAAAGTAATCAAGCTCTGCGAAGAGGCGATCAAAGCGGGACTTGATGAAGGAAACAAAGCCCTGGCCGACCAAGTACTCGCCGCGGCCGCTTTCCAACGCGCGCAGATGATGGTTCAACAATTGCCTCGCGTCGCCAACAATGCAAACGCGGTCCGCAGATTGCGCGAAGAAACGATGTCCGATCTCGATAAAGCCCTAAGCGCAAACCCGAAGTTGGTCGAGGCGCTGCTTTTGAAAACACGACTCGAAGCGATCCCTGGTGGAAATCGCGAGAATGCCATCAAGACGGTTACCAAAGCGATCGAACTGCTGAAAGACAAACCAGTTGACCAAGCCACCGCATATCTTCTTCGCGCGGGCCTGCAAGAAAGTACCGAAGATAAACTCACCGACCTTCAGAAAGCCATCGAAGCTGATTCAACCAACTCGGATGCATGGCAAGCTCGCGTGGCTGTGTTGTTGACCAGCGGCAAACTGGATGAAGCAGTTGCAGACGCCGGGAAATTGCTAGAAAAAGATCCGAATAACATGTTCGCGCTCGAAGCGGCTGTAACTGCCTTGTTTCAAATGAAGAAGTTTGACGAAGCCGTGACTCTGCTGAGTGCGAGAATCGAGAAGACGCCCAAGAATGGTCCTATCTATCGAGCAAGAGCTCGAGCTTACATTATCAAGGAAGAAGTTGATAAGGCGCTAGAGGATGTCAACAAAGCGATCGAGCTCGATCCTAAAGATGCTGAATCAATGCTCTTGCGAAGTCGCATATACTTCAGCAAAGGCGAAGTCGAAAAAGCCAGCCGGGATGTTAGCGATGCCTTAGCGATTGCACCGGACGCAGTCGAGGGAGTGGCGATGCGGAGTCTGGTCGCTTCGCAAGAAGGTCGTTTTGCTGATGCCATTACCGACTTGGAAATGTTGGTCCGATTCGACCCCTCCAATACTCGCTGGATTATTCAACTCGGATCGCTTTATCTTGCCGATAAACGTCCACGTCTGTCGATCAAGTTATTCGATGAATTGATAAAACAAAAACCAAATGAATGGCAAGCTCTTCGAGTTCGTGGCGATGCAAAACTTAGCATCAATGACCACGCCGGTGCGATCGTTGACTATGAAGCAGCGATTAAGCTAGTTGAAGCCATGGATCGCAAGCAGCAAGCCGAAGAGGCCGTTGACTTAAGTGGCCTACACAACAATCTTGCGTGGGTTTTATCGACATCGCCTCAAGACGCTGTCCGGGATGGGAAGCGTTCGCTCGAGTTGGGACTCAAGGCCTGCGAAGAAACGGAATACAAGAAGGCTCATATCCTGAGTACGCTCGCTGCGTGTTACGCCGAAACCGGTGATTTCGACAACGCTCGCAAGTGGTCCGAAAAAGCCGTCGAACTCGGCGCTGAAGAGGACAGCGAGCAATTGGAACAACTCAAGAAAGAACTCGAATCTTACAAGGCCAACAAACCTTGGCGTGAAGAACAAAAGACCGAAGAGAACAACAAGCCGCTGAACGGTAACGGTGTGATTGAGACCTGAGTGTTTGACAATTCTAACTCTGGCGTGCAAATGTAGCTGGTTTCGTGAGAAACCGGGCGCATGGGTGATCTTTCTATCGCATCCGGTTTCTCTCGAAACCAGCTACCTTGCTGGCAAATGTTTGGCAAGAAATAAATCGCTAAATGTAATGTGCCTACTGAGCGTGACTTCGTTCGACCCATAGCCAGCGGAGAGTGGTGAGTTAATAGCAACCGTTCATGTGTCGCATAAGTTATGCTAAATAGTTGACCGGTTTTTCGGAGCGCGGGCGTCCCCGCCCAATGTCACTCACTTTCTCGACTTTGCAAAATCGCAACACCTCAGTACGGTTGGACTAATCAGCCCGGAACGCGTTAGCGTCCGGTTTTTATTCATTAACCGGACGCTAACGCGTTCCGGCTGATAGACTTTAACCTCGGCAAGCGAATACTATCCTTATTTTGAGTACAGCAATTCGAAAGTGAGTGACATTGGGCGTCCCCGCCCGCTGAACTCGCTAGGTGATTAGCGGCGACAGCAAAGAACCCGTTTACCTTCTACAAAGTGAGCTCGTCAAACTCACTTGCAAGTCACTTAGTCCCGAGCGGGCGAGGACGCCCGCGCTCCGAAAAACCAGTCATCCCCTTTCGCGGGCTTCTGAGAACGTTTGAGCATTGCTATCAAGTCAACACTCTCCGCCGGCTATGGGTCAAACAAAGAATGACCATTGACGCTTACCGTCCGCGGTGACGCTAGCAGCGTCAGCCACGGCAAAACCTACTCAGGCAAGCGTCCCATCTCAACTTTAGGCAGGCTCCCAGTCAGTGCCTTCATAAACTCAACCAAGTCAGCTTTGTCCTGAGCAGTGGCTTCAAACTTCTTGATCTTGTCGCTCAAGTTCGGATTGGGGTGGCCACCTTTGGCGTACCAGTCGACAACTTCTTCAAGCGTCTTCTGACTGCCATCATGCATGTAAGGAGCAGTTAGGGCGACGTTGCGTAGTGTCGGAGTTTTAAATGCACCACGGTCGGCTGCGTTACCAGTCGTTGTTTCGCGGCCAAGATCGGGCTTCTCAGCGTCCATGCCAACTCCCAAGTTGTGATACTTTTCATCCGTGAAATTCACACCAACATGACATGCCGCGCAATTGGCTTTAGCACTGAAGAACAACGTGCGCCCCCGCAAAGCAGATTCGCTCATCGGATGTGCATCGGCATTGGCTTTCAACTGCGTGTACTTCGCAAAGAGCTCTGGATCGTCTTTCTTGAGCGCATCGAGATCTTCCAGGTCGTCTTTGAAAACTTCCTTGAGCTTGATGAAGGGCTCGTTGGCGTCATACACCGTATCGCCAGTCACGAGAGTGCGTTCGAATGAAGCAATCGCGCGGCCGATGTCATCAATGTTCGGAGCCCGACCAAAGATCTTGTCGAACTGCTTGCGATAAACTTTGTTTTCGCTGACGAGCTTCACGGCCAACTCATGCGTGAAAGCCATCTCAATCGGGTTGGCGATCGGGCCAACGGCTTGAGCTTCAAGTGAATTGGCGCGACCGTCCCAGAATTGTTCTTTGCTCAGAATGCGGTTGTAGGCGACTGGCGAGTTGCGGTTGCCGGTTTGGCCAGCAACGCCGACTCCAAACTGCGTATCCTTGGCATACCCAAAGTTTGGATGATGGCAATCCGCACAGCTCACTTCGGAGTTTTTGGAAAACCGCTTGTCGAAATAAATCTGTCGGCCAAGCTCAATTTTGGCAAGGGTCAGTGGATTGTCGGCGGGTATGTAGACCTGTGACTTTCCGATTTGCAGAGCCGGGGGAAGTTCAACTTCTAGCGTTTTGTGGTTTTCTGGCTTGTTCAGCCACGCATCCACTTCCACCAATCTGAGTGCTCCAAAACCAGGAATTCCATTTGTCAAGGAATCGAGACCTAGACGAACCTTCGTACCTTCAACTGCGAAAGCTGAAAGGCTGAGGCACACGGAAAGTGCTGTGAACACAGGAAATCTAAGCATTGTCGGAATCCGTGAAGCGGGAGGGGTTTTGTCGTGCCTAGGCATCCTGTCTGGGAATTAGCACAGTTACCCAGACAGGATGCCTAGGCTACAAATCTACAACCCTTTTGTAGTTCGCTTGGCAAGTCTTTTCCAGTGTATACGGCGTCAATTGGCGAGAATTGCATCACTCGGATTGGCAACACCCCTCGAAGCCCCCCGACATCGAGGCTAAATTTATCCTTTGCACAATCTGGAATCGCTTCCAAAGCCAGACGGATTTTCGCTTACTACACCCTTGAGATCAAGTTGCCTAAATGAAAGCCATCGCTGTTCGTCCCGGAAAACCGTCGAGCGTCCATCTTCGCGACATCCCCGCTCCTAAACTGGACAGTGTTCCCGGCGGCAAAGGGATTCAAATTAAGGTTCTCAAAGTTGGAGTGGACGCCACAGACCGCGAAATCAACGACGCTCTGTATGGCAATTCACCTCCAGGCGACGACTACTTGGTATTGGGTCATGAGTGCTTTGGCATCGTCGAAGCGGTTGGCCCCAACGTGCGAACAATCAAGCCTGGCGATTATGTTACCGCGACCGTCCGCCGCCCGGGTGGTTCGATCTACGATCAGATCGGCACCTATGACATGACCAGCGAAGAGACCTACTACGAGCGCGGAATCAATCTGCTGCACGGTTATCTAACCGAGCGGATCGTCGATGCAGAAGAGTATGTTGTTCGCGTGCCACAGGGGCTAAAACACTTGCACGTTCTGATGGAGCCGATGAGCTGTGCGGCGAAAGCGATTCAGCAAGCCTACGAAGCCCAGCGCCGCATGCGAGTCTGGCGTCCGCAGCGAGCGTTCGTTCTCGGTGCCGGTCAGATCGGACTTCTTTCGACACTGGTGCTTCGATTAAAGGGACTAGATGTTTACACATTAGCTCGTGCTCCGGGACCGCATCTAAAGAGCGAAATCGTCACCGGCATGGAAGCAACCTACATCAGCACCCAGGAAACACCGCTGTTGGAACTCGTGAAGAAAGTCGGCAAAGCGGATTTGATCGTCGATGCAACTGGCAGCAGCGCCATCGCCTTCGAAGCCATGCAAGCTCTCGCTCATTGCGGCGCACTTGTTTGGACGAGCATCACGGGCGGCAGCAAGAAGACCGAAGTCCCATCCGATAAAGTGAATATCGAGTGGGTCCTTGGCAATAAACTCTTGCTCGGTTCGGTGAACGCCAACCGCGAGTACTTCGAATCGGGCATCAAGGACATGGCCCTCGGTGAAGTCATGTACCCTGGTGTGTTGCAAAAGATTCTTACCAACCCAGTCGACGGACTCGACAATTTTGCCGAGATGATGCGGTTGCTGGTCGAAGACAACTCTGCACTGAAAGTCTTCGTCAATGTGGCGGACGAGTAACAGTTTTTACATGGTGATCGTTTTTGTAAGCGTGCTTGGCTGCAACAAACAGCCCAGTATGCCCAGCGAAGCCGTTACATCATCGGCCGAACAAGCAGAATTGAGTTTCGAAGCACAACACGCTCGAGTGCTCAGTGGCGAATCGATCGCAATTCGACTTACTCAAGCTAAGATTTCCGAAGATCAGCTTGGGCAGCTCGCCGCACTCAGCGACAGCTTGCTTGAGTTGCAATTGGATGCTGGCGTCATCGACGACGCCTCGCTCGAATCGCTTACGAAGTTAACCGCTCTTGAGCATTTACGACTGCGTGCTAGTCCCATCACTGACGCAGGGATTGTCAGACTAGACCCGAGTAAGCTGCCCAATCTCCAGATCATCAACTTGCCCCAGTCGACTCTAACTGCTACTGGGCTTGAGCATCTTGGAAAATTTCCAAAACTGGTTCAGTTGCGATTGAGTGCTTCGAAGTTGGGTGACCGCGCCGCTGAGGTACTTTCAACATTTCCAGCGCTACGTTCGCTGCATTTGATCGCACCAATATTCACCGATGTTGCTCTTGATCACCTCGCCAAAGCTCCGAAGCTTTCATCGCTTTACATCGACGAATGTCATCTCAGCGACGCCGCCTGGGAGCGACTTTTTAAATCGAAGCCGAGCATCCACGTTCACATCGACCAGCACCACCACGACCGCGACCCTAACGCGGATTGAGTGTCGCACAATTGTCTCAATTGTTGCAACACAGAGGCACAGAGGATCGTTGCCGACGGAGAGTTCGCAATGCAAGAATGCTCTCGCTTTCGAACTGTGAACGTGCCAACCGCGGAATTCGAAGTCGACATTCCGAGCCCAGACTCTCCACACTGCCGAGTGTCCGGTTTTTCGGAGCGCGGGCGTCCCCGCCCGCTTGCGGCACTTGGTGACTTAACTTTAAAAGATTCCGTTCTCGCCTAAAGTTCTTTCCAAGCGGGGCGAAACTCGTCGGAGATGACATCGCAACAGTATCACGCCTTGTTGTCATTTCGCCCAAAACTCTTGCCGAGACAATCCGCCGATCGGATGATCTAAACGCTGATCCAACAATAGCAATTAATGACGAAGAACTAAGGCGTCGCGTCAATGGCCAGTGAGTGTCGCACAATTGTCTCAATTGTTGCAGCAGCAATTCTTCCAAAGCAACAATTGGGACAATTGTGCGACACTAAAACAAAAAAGGGATGCCCGAGGGCGTCCCTATGTGTTCTGTTTAGCTTGCTAGCACGATCGATTAGGTACCGAATTCGGGACGGCGGCGGCCGAGCTGCTCCTGCAGGCGAGCGACGATGCTGGAGTGCATTTGGCTCACGCGGCTTTCGCTCAAGTCAAGCGTCGCGCCGATTTCCTTCATCGTCAATTCTTCATAATAATAAAGAATGATGATCAAGCGTTCGTTGCGATTGAGACCTTTGGTGACTAGACGCATCAAGTCGCTTTTCTGCACGCGACGTGTTGGGTCTTCGCCCTTCTTGTCTTCAAGGATGTCGATTTCGCGAACATCTTTGTAACTGTCGGTCTCGTACCACTTTTTGTTCAAGCTGACGAGGTTCACTGCGCTGGCTTCCATGAGCATCTTATCCAACTCAGGTGCCGGAATCTGCATGTGCTCGGACAGTTCACGCTCGGTGGGAGCGCGGCCGTACTTGGTTTCCAAGTGCTTTTTCGCTTCGCCTAGTTTACTGGCTTTGCTGCGAACCAAACGAGGAACCCAGTCCATCGTTCGCAATTCGTCGAGCATCGCACCACGTATACGCGGTACGCAATAGGTTTCGAACTTAACACCTCGGCCGGTGTCGAATGCATCGATTGCATCCATCAGGCCAAAGATGCCTGCACTGATCAAATCGTCCAGTTCGACGCCGTCTGGCAAGCGTTGCCAGATGCGATCGCCGTTGTAACGGACGAGCGGCATGTACTGTTCGATCAGACGGTTACGCAGATCAATATTATCTGGTTCAAGTTTGTAACGTTTCCAAACTTCTTGAATATCCACTTCGGGCGCGATCGACGTTGCCATCCAATCCTCCATGATTTTCCTGGCAGTAGCGGCGCTAGTTGTCCGAGGGTAAATTGCGCCTAACTCAAGTTGCATTCAACTGTTTGTTGGCTACATCGCCACGATCGAGCCACCGATCACAGCAATGCAGGATTTTTCAGTCGAGGCGAGTTTTAGCGGGAACTTTTCTTGAAAGCCATGCCAACTTCTCCGGTTTATTCCGAAGGTGTTTCAGTTGGGCTGTCGGCGGCGGCAGTTAAGCGAGCCATTTCACTTCGGAAACGATTTTCTACCGAATCGCACACAGTTTGGTCAGCTATCCAGCCGATGCAAAAGCCTAGTGCGGAGAACGCGGCGAAAACCACCAGAGCCTGTACCAAAATCTCGTCAGCTAAGTTACCAAGAACCAGTCCACGCAAAATAGCGAAGCACATAGCCACTGCCCCAAGCACGCCAGAGTATGCTCGGGCCATTTGCTAGCCTCCTGCTCGCAACGACATCCTATGATTTCAACAACCAAGTTTGTTGATGAAATCGACAATTTCCCTCACTCGAGCAAGCTGCCTGCACTTCCATATACAGGCAGCTTGCCCGACACTCCAGTTATCGGCAGCAGGGTATGGGAACATTAGTTTTATTTTTTTAGCCTGCAGAAGTTCGCCATGTTAACAAGCAAAAATTGCTAGCCTGATTGGCAATGACCGGAGTCGACATTCAGAGCGCAGACTCTTCGCACAGCTGAGTGTCCGCTTGTTCGGAGCGCGGGCGTCCCCGCTTGCGGCACTCGGTGACTTAACTTTGAAAATATTCCAGTCTCGCCTAAAGTTCTTCCAAGTGTACTGCCTTAAGTTGGCATAAGTGGCGGGTTCTGCGGGCGAGGACGCCCGCGCTCCGAGGGAACCAGCTTTTTGAACCACAGAGGTCTAAGGGTTTCGCAACGTAAGCACACTCTCGCTTTGTAAGTTTTGAACGTGCCGACTGCGGAATCTCGAAGTCGACATTCAGAGCCCCGACTCTCGGCACTGCTGAGTGTCCGCTTTTTCGGACCGCGGGCGTCCCCGCCCGCTTGCGACACTTGGTGACTTAACTTTGAAAAGATTCCAGTCTCGCCTAAAGTTCTTCCAAGCGTGCTTCCTTACGTTGGCATAAGCGGCGGGTTCTGCGGGCGAGGACGCCCGCGCTCCGAGGGAACCAGCTTCTTGAACCACAGAGGTCTAAGGGTTTCGCAACGTAAGCACACTCTCGCTTTGTAAGTTTTGAACGTGCCAACTGCGGAATCTCGAAGTCATTTCGGAACTCGTTCAGTTTAGAAATCCGGTAGGTGCGTCTCGTCTACTTCAGGGAATCTAAGTCGGTTAGCCCGCACACGTTCAACATGTTCGGATGCCGCCGACGAGTACAACCACTGTTCACGACGTGATGCCAATTTAGCCGTGACGGGATTAAGTTCGATGTAATCGATTGTAGCTTCCAACTGCTTGGTAGACTTCATGTACTCGTCAAAGTAATCCGGAAACCAAAGTTCACCACGACGATGAAGCAAAACGTTAGCTTGATGTGATGTAAAGGATTTCCAATTTTGGATTATCTCAGACATCGAGTGTCCCACACGCGGCACAAACAGCGTGTGAAAATGATTGGGCATGATACACCAAGCCAAAACGTCATACCATTCACCGTCGAAGTGCAGGATTGCGTCTTCGACAAGTTGGGCAACTTCTACATCAGCTAGAAAACAGCAGCCGTAGCCCATATCAGCATAGCGTTCAATTCGAGTGCATAACTTCTCTTTTGATTTCTTGTCGCGAGCAGTATCTAGTTCGCGAATCCAGCGCTCGATGACTTCTGTCGGGACGCTGTCGAACAAATGAATTGAAACCGACTGAATGAGCCCAGGGAAGTCGCAGTGCGGCAGATAGCCTCGACCATGCCAGCCTCGATGTGGTGATGCATTTTGTTTCACGCATAACTCCGCTCGTTAGAGCCACCTGTAGAACTTGCTTGATTCTAAGAGATTCTTTTGGTCACTTGCAAGGCGTGAGTGGCACACGCAAATGAATGTCACCGAGTGCCGCAAGCGGGCGAGGACGCTCGCGCTCCGATGGGAACAGCTTTTGGGACCACAGAGGTTTAAAGGTTTCGCACTAAGGCGTTTCCTTGCTTTTCGAGTGCGGACTCGCGGACAGCCGAGTGTCCGGTTTTCCGGACCGCGGGCGTCCCCGCCCGCTTGCGGCACTCGGTGACTTAACTTTAAAAGATACCGATCTCGCCTAAAGTTCTTTCAGGCGTACTGCCTTAGCGTGGCATAAGCGGCGGGTTCAGCGGACGAGGACGTCCGCGCTCCCAAAGAATGACCACAACTTCGATAAAGAAACCAGCTTGCGTTAATACCTTTAAAACTCCGCAAAAAGCTACTTAAGAAGCGAAGCCACATTACCTTTGGACTTCTGTTCGCGAATCATTGGCCCATTTCGACTTTCATCCATCGGTTCTCTATGACGCCCGCGATAACTCGCTAGCGCTGCAACCGCCCAACTGGTCGCCATTACGGAAACGAATTGATCTTTGCCGTGCGGATCGCCGTTGTCGAAGAAAGTTCTGATCGGTGTCGAACGACTTTCCACGTGCCAAGATCCGTCCTCTTCTTGAGTGCGCAATAAGAAATCGACTGCCTCGTTTCTCGCGTTCCAGTCAAGACCTGTTCTTCCCTTATAACGACTAGCCGTTTGATCATCGATCAGCAGCGCCATGCCGGTCGCGTAAGCATCGCTGGGTAACTCACTGGTCTGGCCCCAACCACCGTCTACTCGTTGCCCTTTTTCAAGCAGTGAACTAAGAGGATTTACGCCTCTCATGCCTCCCATACCGAAGCCACCCTCCATTCCACCCATGCCCATGCCATCGGTATCCAATTCTCTTGTGTCCTTTCTTTCAATGTCCGTGCTGCGCATTCCCATTTCCATTTCCATTCCACGAATACCCACTGAGTTTCGGGCTAAGTAGCGTACCCACATCAATCCAACTAAGTCTTCATGATCGACTGGATCTTTGGCCGTTAAACTCCACTTTGCAGCTTGCGTCAATGCGCTACGAACTTGGACCTGATCCATCGATGAATTAACTCCATACTTTGCCAGTCCAAGGAACGCGACCGCTGTAGCCATCGCTCGCGACGAGGAAGCAGGCGGACGGACCGAGTCAAGATCCCAGCCACCATCTTCGGCCTGCGTCTTCAATAAGTACTGCACCATAGCACTCGTGGTTTCATTGGGCTTTACTTTGGCAATCTCCATCGCCCACAGTCCATAGCCCACAGCCAGCGGGCCACCGTCGATCTTGGTTCCAGCAAGCAACTGAGGCCGCTTCATTTCAAACGAGGAGGTCGTGAAATCGATAACACTTCGAGTGCCGACAGAATTTGTAAATTGGATGGACCTAGGAAAATTCGAATCCCTAAGCGAAAACGCCAGCAGTGGAAGCGTCTGGTGGTGGCATGAAAAACACTTGCGGTTCGCGGGATAATTCTGAACTGCCGATGCAAGCACTTTGTAGCCCTTGAGCAACGCGGCCGATACTTTCGTCGGGCGAACGACGTTGTCTTTTTTTCGGCCCTCGGGTGCTCCAGCACGGGCACTAACCGTCAGCAAACTGCTCACACAAATCGAAAACACTCCAACGAATCGAAGTAACATGGTGTTGACTCCTAAATGCAGCGGCGACAAGAAGAAGAGATTGAGAAGAGACTGCACTATCCATTATGGCGCTTTTGAGAACGTGAAGTAAATCCGTTTTCGGTGGAATTCCGTTTTCATTGCGATTAGCCGGTTGCGACAGGATCGACGTTTGCAGCAAATGGTTGCACTCGACTGAATGCGAGCGACGAAAAACCAAAACCCGTGGGAGGTTCAACATGGGCGAACATTCGGGGCTTATGATTTGTCTCTATCAGACATTGAAATACAAAAAACGGCCAGCTCGGGACAAATGGCCCCAAGCTGCGAAAACCATTCTGTAAGAGCAACGAAACGAGCATGAACGCACGTCAATTGGAAAAACTTGGTGTACCAACCTTTTGCGCAAGCGAAGCGATTGCTGCTATTCAGCGATTAGTGAGCGAAGATAAAGTCCGCAACAAGAACATCAAGGAAACGGTCAAGTCGATCGTGGCTGCGCCGCAGGACTATCTGCAGGATGAAAACTGGGGCGAACTGGCGCGGAGCTTGACTGAGATGAACCAAGAACCCGTGGCTCGCGAACCGATCGCTTATCCGACTTGGGGAATCGAAATCGACCCAGCCGCGCACGCTCAGATGCGACTGGCTTGTGAACTGCCGATGGCGGTAGGTGCTGCGCTCATGCCGGACGCACACGTTGGATACGGACTGCCGATCGGTGGAGTGCTGGCTACAGAAGGTGCGGTGATTCCGTACGCAGTTGGAGTCGATATCGCTTGTCGTATGAAGTTATCCATTCTCGACATCGATTCGAATCAGCTCAACAAGAACCCATCTCGCTTTGAAGATGTGCTCAATCGTGGGACTCGTTTTGGTATCGGCTGCGAGCATGAAAAGCCGCAAGATCATGCAGTCATGGACCAGGATTGGACGGTATGCCGCGCGACACGTGAGAAAAAAGATGTGGCTCGTCGACAACTGGGTACGAGCGGTTCTGGCAATCACTTTGTCGAGTTCGGAACGTTGACGCTGGATAAGCACGATAGTCAGTTGGAACTGGACGCTGGGACGTATACAGCTCTCCTCAGCCATAGTGGAAGTCGTGGAACGGGGGCAAGTGTTTGTTCAACTTACAGCGCCATCGCACGTTCGCGTCTGCCTCGTCAATACGATACCAAGTTCGGCTACTTGGCTTGGCTGGATATGGAAAGCGAAGCGGGTCAGGAGTATTGGGCGGCGATGAACTTGATGGGTGACTACGCGGCGGCTAATCACGATGTGATCCATCGACTGGTTAGCAAGTTGCTGGGCGCGAGGATCGTTACTGGAGTAGAGAACCATCACAACTTTGCGTGGAAGGAGCAGCACCAGGGTCGCGAGCTGATCGTACATCGCAAAGGAGCGACGCCGGCGGCTGCGGGTGAACTGGGCGTGATTCCAGGTTCCATGGCGACGCCTGGCTTTGTGGTGCGAGGTCGCGGTAACGTCGAGAGTCTTAAATCGGCATCGCACGGCGCGGGGCGTTGCATGAGTCGCACTGCGGCTCGCAACAAGTACAAATGGAAAGCGGTCCGCAACGACTTGATCGAGAAAGGTGTGCGCGTCGTTTCAGCAGGAGCGGACGAAGCTCCGGGAGTTTATAAGGACATCCATGCGGTTATGGCTGCACAGTCTGATCTGGTTGAAGTCATCGCTCGATTCGATCCAAAGATTGTGAAAATGTGCGACGACGACAGCCGTGCTGAGGATTAGTAGCTGCAACAGGATTCAGTAGGGTAGCTGGTTTCGTGAGAAACCGGATGCAGAAATAAGGTCACTCGGTGCACCCGGTTTCGCACGAAACCAGCTACCTTTTCTCGCCAAATGCCCCACAGCGTTGACTAGCGGGCTTTGAGAAACTAACGACAATAGAGAGTTCTAAATGCATGGCTTTTTGCAGATACTTATAGTCATAAATTCAACGGATTTGGATTAGAACTCGATGAGTCTTTCGTCGCTGGTACATTCGCGAATCGATTTGCCTGCTCAATTGCGAAAGCAACTGAGTAGCAACCTGAATCTAACCGACCGGCATGCGGGACGTATGCGGTTTAGCCCATCGCTGTCCTATGGACGGCATTTCGGTCCTCCGGCACCAACCGCGAAGCAAGCTGCGGTGATGATCATGTTGGAGTCGTCTGAGTCGGGTTGGACGATTCCGCTTACCGAACGTCCAAAACACTTGCCGGACCATCCAGGCCAGATTTCATTGCCAGGCGGACGCGTTGAACTTGGCGAAAGCCATTTGGATGCGGCCTGTCGCGAGTTCACTGAAGAACTCGGTACGTGTACTTTCCCAGGTGAAATTGTCGGTGAGTTGCAATCACTGTACGTCTACAATAGCGATTATTTCGTTCGTCCGTTTGTAGCCATTTGCAATCACAGGCTCGATTATGCGCCTTGCCAGCGGGAAGTTGAACGTGTTATTCACTTGCCCGTAGAGTATTTGGTGGACGACAGCCGGCTGACGAGACACGAATTTCACCGTGGCAAGGCAAGCTGGCATTCGAGTACTATCCACTGTAACGATGCGCTTATTTGGGGTGCTACGGCGATAATTCTCGGCGAATTTGCGAGAATCTATCAGGCTTGTTTGCTCGGGCATTCGGAACCTCATGATAATAACGGGGTTACCTAGCAGTTAGAGGGCTCGTTGTAGCTCTTTTCTAGTCCGCTAATCGACCAACAATTTTTGGAGAAAAGTCACATGAAGCGATTTGCAGTTCAATTTGGGTTGGTCCTGGCTTTTGGGCCCGCAATGGTCTCCTTCGCTCAAGAACCCTCTGCACCGCGCGAAGGCGGTGGCGCAGCGCCTCGAGAGGGTGATCGACCACGCGAAGGTGGTGATCGACCGCGAGAAGGTTTTGGTGGACGCGGCGGTGGAGCTTTTGGCGGACGCGGTGGTGAAGGCCCAGGACGCATGATGGCTCGCTTGCCCATCATGATGGTTCTGGACGCAGATCAAGACGGGACCATATCCGCAGAAGAAATTGACATGGCTGTTGTTGCCTTGAAAAAGCTTGACAAGAACAAAGATGGCAAGCTGACCATGGACGAGTTAATGCCGAGTTTTGAGGGTATGGGCCCAGGAGGTCCTGGTGGATTTGGCGGAGGCGGTTTTGGCGGCGGCCCAGGCGGAGGTGGCTTTAATGGCGGCAATCCACAGGAAATGGTCACGCGATTGATGGAAGGTGACAAAGACAACGATGGCTATCTATCTGAAAGTGAATTGCCTGAGCGGATGCGTGCAGTGATGAGCCGCGCGGATACCGACGGCGATAAGAAGCTTTCACGTGAAGAATTGACCGTCGTAGCTCAACGTCAGATGCAAGCCGGTGGCGGAGGTCGCGGCGAAGGTCCTGGCCGCGCTCCACGCGAAGGCGAGCAAGAACGCCCACGTCGTCCAAGTAGTGAATGAAACTAGTAGCCTAGGCATCCTGCCTGGGGTAAGAAATGAATAAAACTAGTTTCTATTTAAGTGTCTTTTCGCCCAGTGCGTGTTAGCTGGTAAAAAGGTGTGTGGTAAAAAATGAATAGTCACTAGAACGGCAAATATGTTTTACCGCACATCTTTTTGTCGGCTTCTTCCACGAACGCCGAGTGCCAAAACAAAAAAGGCAGTGAGATAAATCTCACTGCCTTTTAGTTTTTCATTTACTTATCGAACAAGACCAACTCAGTCCTTCTTGACTTCGAACTCGGCGTCGATCGCATCATCGTCACCGGCAGATGCACCTGCGGCGGCTGGATTTGTTCCGCCAGCTTGTGCCGTACCTGCTTTTTCGTAGAGGACTTTGCCGAACGCTTGAGCGGCTTGCTCGAGTTCGCTGGTGCCATTGCGGATCTCGTTGACGTCGCTGCCTTCAGAAGCTTTGCGAAGTTTTTCGATGGCTTTGTTCAGTGGTTCGCGGTCGCTATCGGTCAACTTCTCAGCGTTCTCTTTCATCTGCTTTTCAAGCTGATAAATCAGGTGCTGGGACTTATTGCGGGCCTCGGCCAATTCGAACTGACGGCGATCTTCTTCTGCGTTCTCTTCGGCGTCTTTTTGCATCCGCTCGATTTCGGATTTCGATAGGCCGGAAGATTGTTCGATGCGTACCGAAGCCTCTTTGCCGGAACCTTGATCGCGAGCCGAAACGTGGAGGATGCCGTTTTGATCGATGTCGAATTTAACTTCAATTTGTGGCACACCGCGCGGAGCAGGTGGCAAGCCTTCGAGGTTGAATTCGCCGAGCAAGCGGTTCTGTTCAGCCATCTTGCGTTCGCCTTGGAACACGCGAACTGTCACAGCAGTTTGATTGTCAGCAGCGGTCGAAAACGTGTTCTTGCGTTCAGCAGGAATGGTGGTGTTGCGTTCGATCAAAGCCGTCATCACGCGGCCTTCGGTTTCGATACCGAGGGTTAGCGGTGTGACGTCGAGCAACAATACGTCTTTGCGATCGCCAGCGAGCACTGAACCTTGAATGGCGGCGCCGATGGCAACTACTTCGTCAGGGTTCACACCTTGATGAGGCTCTTTGCCAAAAATCGCCTTGACGATTTCACGCACTTTAGGAACGCGAGTC
Organism: Planctomycetia bacterium; assembly: GCA_031412515.1. Taxonomy (GTDB): domain Bacteria; phylum Planctomycetota; class Planctomycetia; order Pirellulales; family Pirellulaceae; genus Aureliella. Next base: position 22,059 of record JANODD010000125.1, read on the forward strand.
GAACCACCGACCAAAACCACTTCGTCAATTTGACTTGGCTTGAGTTTGGCATCTTCGAGTGCTTGAAGGACCGGTTTGCGGCAGCGTTCAATCAGCGAGTCGACGAGTTCTTCGAACTTGGCACGGGAGATGGTCATCTGCAGGTGCTTTGGGCCACTTGCGTCGGCGGTGATGAACGGCAGATTCAAATCAGTCTGTGGAACGGAGCTGAGTTCCTTCTTGGCCTTTTCACAAGCTTCTTGCAAACGTTGCAGCGACATCGGCTCTTTGCGCAAATCGATGCCGGTATCTTTCTTGAAGGAATCCGCGACATAGTGAACGAGAGCTTCGTCGAAGTCGTCACCGCCCAGGTGAGTATCACCGCTGGTCGAGATCACTTCAAAAACTTTGCTCTGCGAATCGCCTTCGCCAGTGGATGCAACTTCCATGACGGAGACGTCGAATGTACCACCACCCAAGTCGAAGACAACAATCTTGTGATCGTGCGCCTTATCGAGACCATAAGCCAGAGCAGCTGCGGTGGGTTCGTTGATGATACGAGCGACTTCGAGGCCCGCGATTTGGCCGGCGTCTTTGGTCGCTTGACGCTGTGCATCGTTGAAGTAAGCAGGAACGGTAATGACCGCTTTGCTGACGCGATGACCAAGGTAGGATTCGGCAGCTTCTTTGAGTTTGCGAAGTACTTTTGCGGAAACTTCTTGCGGCGTGTATTGCTTGTCGCCGATCTGAATCTTGACGTATTCGCTTTCGCCACCGACGACTTGGTAAGGAACCATCTTTTCTTCAGATTGGACTTCGGCGTGGCGGCGACCCATGAAACGCTTTACTGAGTAGACAGTGCGACGTGGGTTCGTGACGGCTTGACGTCGAGCGGGTTCGCCGACGATGACTTCGTCTTTGTCTGTGTAAGCGACGACGCTGGGTGTGAGGCGATTTCCTTCAGCGTTCGGGATCACCTTGACTTCGGAACCTTCCATGATCGCCACGACGGAGTTGGTCGTGCCGAGGTCGATACCGATAATTTTTTCGCCTTGAGCCATGTTGAATTCTCCTTCAAAATTTCAGTCGAGCAGATGTTTTAGTTGTTATCGTGGCAAAGCTCGGTTGCGACTGGACTTACGCCAAACGGGCAATCCCAAGTTTGAGCTTTTCACATAATGCAACGAGCGTGCCAAAGCGCTTTTTGTACCAGTTGGCAGACCGAAAACGCAAACCGTGTGACTTGTGCCACTTTTGCGGGCCACAGCAAATGCATCAAAAAGCAAAAATTGCCAATTTGACAGGCTTTGACTGGCGAAAAATAAGGGGAGTCGGTCCAATCCGCCGTCGGCTAGAGTAGGGGCAAGGTAAAATGAATGTTGCGGTCGGTTTCTCACGAAACCAGCTACCGAAGCCCATTAGTTCGCAGTCGTTCGACGTTGGAGTTAACATGCCACTGCACGATTGGTCGCGTGTCGAATCGGGAATCTTTCACGACTTTCACGCTTCCTGGATTACTGAAATTCGAAACGCCCTTAATGCAGGTTTACTTCCAGATGGCTACTACGCGCTGGCTGAGCAACATGCAGGCGACTATGTCGCAGACGTGTTGGCGTTGCATATTCCACCCAGTCCAGAGCACCTGGAACCGATCAACTTTAGTGCCAGCGACCTAAGTGTGGGAACCGCCGTGGTGGATGCACCGCCGCAAATTTCTCGCCGCGAAAAAATTGAGATGGATATTTTGGAGATTGAGCGACGTGTTTCGATCCGACACCTCAGTTCCCACCGGATTGTTGCTATTTTGGAAATTGTCTCGACCGGAAACAAAAACAGTCAGGCGCGCTACGAGCAGTTTGTTTACAGAACAGTAGACGCGATTCAGCGTCGCATCAATGTCTTGCTGGTCGCCGTGCACGCTACCGGCCAGCTGGATCGCGACGGAATCCATGCGACGATCCGAAATCTGTTAGCACCGCACGCCAATCCTATCGTCGACCCGCCTCGACACTCAACGCTGGCATCGTATTGCCCTGACCCGCCTCGGTCGGTCGACATGTACGTTGAGCACGTAGAGCCTGCGATGCCCCTGCCCGATATGCCGATTTTTTTAAATCCAGCCCGCTACGTGAACGTTCCCCTGGAAGCAACTTATCTTGAAGCGTGGAAAGGCATGCCCGCCTTCTGGCGCAATGTAGTGAGCCCGCCATTGTAAAAACATTTGTCCCAAATGTTCATAGGCCAATAACACAGTTCGGCTACACTATGGGCTTAGTCAATTCCCGCAATTCTTGAATTCAATCGATTTAGATCATGCCTCAAAAAACAAAAACCGCTTCTAAATCAACTTCGTCATCTAGCTCCAGAGCCACCAAAAAGGCTGCTTCAAAACCAGCATCGCGGCAAACGGCCTCTGCCACTGTCTCGCCAACCGAGCAATTGCAAACAATCGATAGCCAACTACTCGAACTGCTCGCATCACGTATAAAAGTTATGCAAGCCGCTTCCGAGCAAGCGAAAGCTGACGGAAAATCGCTGCCCTTGTGGGAGCAACAACAGCACGCAATTATATTGGCAACTGCAACTGCCGATGAACATCATATGACGAAAAGTCTTGTCATTGACTGGATGAAGCACGTCACAAGTCTTTGCCAACACGAAGTCCGTCTAACACAACCGATCGCGTACCTCGGACCAATTTACAGTTACAGCTATCTCGCCGCAGTCAAACATTTTGGTCAGGCTGCATCGTTGGTTCCCGTCGCGACCATTGCCGCCGTATTTGAAGAACTGGTCCGCCATCAAGCCGCTTTTGGTGTTGTGCCGATCGAAAACAGCACCGATGGCCGCGTTGTTGATACGCTGGGCATGTTCGCTCGTTGGCCTGTGCGCGTGTGCGGTGAAGTCTTATTGCCCGTGCACCACTGTTTGCTCGGTCGCTGTCCGCGCGGCGAGATCACGGAAGTTTACAGCAAGCCGCAAGCCCTCTCGCAGTGCCGCGGCTGGCTCAGTCAGCATGTGCCTGACGCGAGATTGATTGAAGTCGCAAGTACTACCGCCGCTGCCCGCTTGGCTGCGGATAAGCAAGGCGTTGCCGCGATCGCCAGTTTTGAAGCAGGCATTCATCATGGCCTCGAAGTCATTGACGAGAACATCGAAGATAGCTCGCACAACGTCACACGATTTGCTGTCATCGGCAATCGTCCATGTGAACCTTCTGGTCAAGATAAAACGTCGCTCATGTTCCAGCTCAAGCACCAGCCCGGTGCACTCGCCGATGCAATGGTGACTTTCCGAGAATCGAAAATTAATCTAACGTGGATCGAGTCGTTTCCACTGGCCGATCATCCCAACGAGTATTTGTTTTTCGTTGAACTTGAAGGGCACGAAAAATCGAAGCCGGTTGCGAGTGCCCTTCAGAAACTCGGAAAACAGACACTGCGTCTGGAAGTTCTGGGCTCTTATACCCGCGGGGTAGTTTGACCCAAAATCGCGTGTTTTAACCGCGAATCGTTCGATTTTTGAGACTAATCCGGCTGTGGTCACAAACTTCGCTTGCCCTGGGTTTGCAAGTGCGCTTTTGCGAATCACAATGGCACTTGAACCCAAATAATCCTCTCACCAAAATCATCTCGATTATGCGAACTTTGAATCCCAGAACGAATCCCAGAAACTTGCTTGCGTCTTGGGCCTTGGTCGCGGCATCTTGCTCAGTCGGAGCGGCCCAAGAAAACGCGCCAGACGCCAAACCAGTTGTTATTGAACCTGCGGCAGTGACGCCAGAGAAGGCGGCCACGCCCAGCCTGCCTCCTGAGGTGGATGACAACTACAATCTGCTTGGCGAATTCGTGGGAACGGTGACGATCAGCGAAGGAAAGCAAGAACCGCTGGGATTACAGATCCGTCCAATCGGCGATAACAAGTTCGACGCGCTCCAGTACGCGGGTGGCCTTCCAGGTCAAGAATTGCACAAGCCCGAATTGCTGAAGCTAGCGGGCGTGCGTTCAGGTGACTTTGTCATTCTTTCAGGCGGACCTTGGGCAATCTTTGTCGAGAAAGATCATTGCATGCTGGTCAGCCGAGAAGGGAATCGAATCGGTCGACTCGAGCGTATCGTAAGAACTAGTCCTACACTAGGTGCTGAACCGCCAAAAGACGCGATCGTCTTGTTTGATGGAAAAAGCACAGAGCAGTTAGTGTCCGCAAAAATGACCGAAGACGGATTGTTGATGCAAGGGGCTGATATCAAGCCGATGCTCAATGATTTCAACTTGCATGTCGAGTTTAGACTGCCCTACTTGCCATCGAAGGATGACCAAGAGCGCGGCAACAGCGGCATCTATCTACAAAGCCGCTATGAAATGCAGGTCCTTGATTCTTTTGGGCAAGAACCCAAATTCAATGGCTGTGGCAGTATCTACCGATACAAATCACCGGACCTCAACATGTGCTTGCCGCCACTGCAATGGCAAACCTATGACATTGTCTTTACCGCTCCGCGGTGGGCCGCTGACGGTAAGAAGATTCGCAACGCAACGGTTACTTCGTGGTTGAATGGTGTAAAAGTTCAAGACAACGTTTCGATGGAAACTAAGACTGGCGCAGGCAAACCTGAGGAACCGGTACTATTGCCTACAAAGCTTCAGGATCACAAAGACCAAGTTCGCTTCCGAAACATTTGGGCCATTGACCGTGGTCTGTCGGCCGGTGAGTTCCCCGTAAACGGAAAGCCGCAGGCAGAGAAGACGGCCGAAGCTCCAAAGGTCGAAGAGCCAGCATCAAGTCAAACGGATGCCAAAGCCGAAGAAAAACAACCCGATGCACCGAAGTCCGAGTAGTCCATTTGATTCCTGCGCCACTGCCCGAATTACAACTGCTGTTTGCGCGGTGTAACCAGCGGAGCTGAATCCTTGGCGGGTTTGTTCTGCTGTCCATCTTCGTCGATCGGTGCAATGGATAGACCACCTGAGGCACGCAACGAGATACTATACGTTTTGCCTTCGCGAACTTTAATGGAAACCGCTTCACCATTAGCGGCGCGGATCCCCATCTCGGCAGCTTTCTTTGGATCGTTCGCGAACTCCCAGAAATCGCCCCAAAGTTTCTTTTCAAATTCGCTCATTGCACCCCCACGCGAGTAGGCTTGCGGACGCATACCGACTTCGTCAAGAGTAATTCCTTCGGATGGCAAAGTATCTTCGCTGAAAACGCGACGGAATAAACAGAGCGAAGTACCGCGCTCGATGTCTCCTTTCTCAACGTAACGATCATCGAACTTGATAATCCAGTTATCAACATAAATAAGGTCGCCGAGCAACTCCATTTTTTTAGGCTGCGACAGTTGTTCGCCTTGCGGAGATAGTTCGACGAACTCCAGTTGGGACTTGATCGCCTTGCCCTTCTCGTTGCGTTCGATACTTATCACTCGCAATTGAGCAAGCCGCTGGTCGGTCTTGAGCAAGTGCATAGCTGTCTCAAGTTTTTCAATTTGTGCGGATTTGGTTTTGACTTCAAGGTTGAGTTTCTCGACTTCTGCGCCTGCCAAGCGAATCTTTTCCGCTTGGTCTTTGAGGACTCGTTCATTCTTCGTGTACTCGCTGTAGCCGTAGTAGCCACCATAACCGAAAATGCCGACAACTCCCGTCAACAGTGCAGTGCGAACAGTGGAGTTGATCGTCTTCACATTTTCCATTACCGAACCCATGCGGCTCTCCCTTGTCTGATAGTCAGCAGTTCTACTTGTCACTTCATTTTACACGTAGTCTAGGTTTCTAGCCTGGGAAGTTCTTAACCCCGTGCCGATTCCCAGACTGGAAGTCTAGGCTACGAGAAAAGGGACGGGACAAGAGTCCCATCCTACGGCTCACCAATCTTGAATCGAATCGCGGTCTCGCCTGCAATTCAACGCAAACTGCCCTCCCGCGTTGCCGAAAATGCGGGGAAAAGACCTTAGCGATTGTACGCATCCTAGCGGCAGAAGCAAAACTAACGCTCGATCGCGCAGCAATTTCCTAACCCTCTGAGCTCGGCGTTTGCAAAATCGGCTCAAGCCCAACAGCGAGGTACACTTGAGCGGATCCAAAATCTGCGGAATGACTCCGCTTTGCTCTCTGATTTGCCCAGGATGCTTTGCAAGGAAACCGGTGCCCCATGTTCGATCAAGAATCAATTAACCAAATTTCTGATAACCTATCTGCTCTTACATCCTCAAACCGAAACGCGGCCGATGCGGTTGCCAATCGAGCTGCTGCTCGGCTGGCCCATGTACAAGAGTTAATCGAGCACGCTGCGGCGGCTTACTCCACGATTCGCCCTGAACTGACCGTGGTAATCCCGGTTTACAACGAACCTGAAACGGTTTTGGAGATCGTTGAGCGCGTCAACCGATTACCAATCACCAAGCAGATTATCGTCGTCAACGATGGCAGCACAGACTCTACCGGTGAATCGCTCGATCAGTTGGCTCACTTTCCAGATGTCGAGATCATCGAGCATGATATCAACCGAGGCAAAGGAGCTGCGTTGCAGACCGGTTTTCAGCACGCTCGTGGCAAGTACGTAATCGTGCAAGACGCCGATCTCGAGTACGATCCGATTGACATATTGAAAGTGATCGAACCTTTACGAAATGGACAGAGCGATGTTGTGTACGGTTCGCGATACCTCGAGCGAGCCGAACAAGACCCATCGCGATTGCATCGTTTTGGTAACTGGTTGCTGACTTCGTTCTCCAATCGCATGACCGGTCTGAAGCTGACCGACATGGAAACTTGCTACAAGGCCTTTCGTCGTGATATCCTCAACGGGATTCAAGTCGAGCAATCGCGTTTTGGCTTTGAGCCCGAAATCACTGCCAAGATCGCTCGGCAACAAGTCCGCATCCAAGAAGTGGGTGTCAGCTATAATTGCCGTAGCTGGAAAGAAGGTAAGAAGATCGGCGTCAAGGATCTCATCAATACGCTGTATTGCATCGTACGCTACAACTGGTTCAAGCACTAACTTGCTTAGCGCCGGGAAATACCCAACAGTCGATAAAAGAACTGCTTGATCCTCAGCAATTGTGAGCGGCTCTCGATCTGATTATCCAGTTTTAGTTGTTTCGACATTAACGCGCCGTCATCGTGAAAGCCACAAGCAACACAGTAGTTGCCGGTCAAACTTTGTCGACATACAGGGCACTGGCGATTCGATTCCGGCGTCGGTTTCGTCATGTTTTACCGTTCCACACAATCTCGTTAAAAATCTTCATTAACTTGGCACCGCGGGCTGGATTCAACTGTTTCACCCAGTTAATTTTGCCGAGTAAGTGCATTCGAAAATCGGCGTGCGATTCGCGATTCTGTTCAGCGGGCGACGGTCAATCGATCGGCAAAACCATCGTGAGCGCGGGAACCAACCTTTGAAACCGACGACACAATCTGTTGCAGGTGGCTCGGGGTCCAGGATGAATCCAGAAGCAGAACGGCCAATCGCTCGACTTTTTTCATCGTTGGCCTACGCTTGAGCGACTGAGGATATAGAAAGCAATCACCAATTCAACGGAACTGGTCTGCGATGAGGAATTATGCGACGAAGGACGCATCGACCCTCATCCTGGAAATCCTATGCTTCGAACTCCGCGTGGGTAACCCATGCGAGACAAATCGATCGCGCGCGAACACTAAATCGTTTGCCGGCTTGAACTGGCGATTGCTCAGCCATTATGGACAAGTTGCATTAACATTGCCACCGGTGACAAACACCAACATTCTCGGCGAACTCGGCTATACTGAGCAAAGCGGTGGATTATTTCAAAAGTGTGGGAAGTCGATTTGCCAAACGAATAGTTACCCATTAGCACGGCTGGAAGTCTACGCAACCGGAGTATCAAATGCCAGACGGGACCGAACCCCATCCGCTAGACGATTTTGAATTTGGCAAAGCCGATCCGATCGATGACTCGCGAACACGTGCACACAAGCCGCTGCTGAGAATCAGCGTCATTATTGCTGCAGCTGCGTTTGCGTCAGTGTTTGTGTTCTCGTTAATTGAAAATGGAGCTCAGTTCAATTCACCCATGCAGCAGCTCTGCAACGGGATAAAGAATGTATCAGCAGTCGTCATGTTGATGGCTTGCTGCGGGGTACTCTTCGCTTATCGATTACCGCATATCGATCCAGTGCAACTTCGCAATGGAGCCCTTGCTACACGCGGTTGGTTGTCTAACCGTTTTGCACTCCTAATCGTCATCAACCTAATGGCGATTCTAATGATGTGGTTGAGCGTCTTTTTCTTAGCTGGACTAGTTGGAGTGTACTTCGCCATCCCGCTTGGATTCGTCATCGTCTGCTTAGTTGGTTTGGTAGCAACGATGGCCGTTGTCCATAAAGGTTATTTGCGAGGTTACGCAGTCGGCACGCTGGCGGTTCTACTGTTAATTATGAATGGCGGCCTGGGCATGTTTTTCATGTTCATTCCAGGTTTCCGCGGCGGGACGGGCGGAGTTGCCGGTTACTCAATCGCTATAGCGACTCTGCTGACGATTGCACCGTTGGTTGGGTTGGTCTGTGCAGGCTATGTTGCAGTGATTGAAAAATTTTCTCGCGACTAATTTAAATGGCTCTGATTGCGTCGCCGATGGTATGAGTTGAACTTTACGGGTTGTACTTCAATCACCTTTGCGTATGCTTTGGTTGAGAGCAATTAATTATCAAAGCAGTTACTTAAACAGAGGGCGCGGCAAATGCCAAAGATCACCGTAGAAGGCGAAGGCGAATTCGAAGTCCCAGCGGGCAAACGCCTAGTGCTGGCTTTGTGCGAAGAAGCGAGTATCGATCAGTTGCACGCTTGTGGTGGTAACGCCCGTTGCACAACTTGCCGAGTCGAGTTTATCGAAGGCGAGCCCGAGGAAATGCGACCCGCTGAAAAGGCTTGCTTGGAAGGACGAGGCTTAAGCGGCGTACGATTAAGCTGTCAAATTTTGTGCGATCACGACATGTCTGTACGCGCCATTAGCCGCTTTGCTGGAAGCGGACGCAAAGATGCTGGCAGCCCCGTCGCGGCTGAGTTGACCTAAGCCGTCCGTAGCCTAGGCATCCTGCCTGGGTCGAATCAAATAGTCGCCGTTGGCTCCGCGAAAGATGCGCGGAACTGCGCTACTTTCGCGGAGCGAAAGGCGACTTTAGAAACAGAAGCCTAGGCTATGAAACACCTAAGCCAACAATTCCTTCACCACGTTTCCATGGACATCAGTCAGTCGATAGTCGCGTCCCTGGAAACGATAGGTCAAACGCGTGTGATCCATACCCAGCAGATGCAGGATCGTGGCTTGCAAATCATGCACATGGACAGGCTTTTCCGTTACACCGAAGCCAAGCTCATCGGTAACGCCATGATCAAAGCCGCCCTTTACGCCGCCACCAGCCATCCACATTGAAAAACAATCCGGGTAGTGATCGCGACCAAGAATATCACCCTTAGCGGTACGGCCCTCGCGGAACGGAGTACGGCCAAACTCACCACCCCATACGATTAACGTGTCGTCGAGCATCCCTCGCTGCCGCAGGTCGTCGATCAAGGCCGCAACAGGCTTGTCCATCGTCGCGCATTTGTTCGTCAGTCCTTCGCCGATTCCTTCACCCGCACCGGTCCCGTGGAAGTCCCACCCCCAGTCAAACAACTGCACAAAGCGAACGCCCGATTCGACCAATCGACGAGCGAGTAAACAGTTGTTCGCCAAACTACTTTCACCCGGCTTGGCACCATAAGCCTCGAGTGTTTGCTGGGACTCGCGCGAGATATCCATCACCTCAGGCACGCTAGTCTGCATACGATAGGCTAGTTCATATTGCGAGATTCGGGTTTGCGTCTCAGGATGCCCCATCGACTGAGCTTGAAGCGAATTCAGTTCACCGAGCGTATCAAGCGTCAAGCGTCGCAGTTTGCTATCCATGCCCGGTGGATTGGAAGCGAATAAAACAGGCTCACCTTTCGAACGGCACTGCACACCTTGATAAATGCTCGGCAAAAATCCTGCCCCGAACGAACTTCGGCCGCCATTCGGTTGCACTCCACTGGAGATCAAAACTACGAAAGCGGGCAGATCATCGTTCTCCGAACCCAAACCGTAAGTGACCCACGAACCCATCGATGGCCGCCCGGCCCTGGGCGAACCCGTGTAGATCAGCAACTCAGCCGGGGCGTGATTGAATTGGTCTGTATGCATCGAATGCACAACACACATCTCATCCGCTACGCGTTGCAAATTCGGAATCGCGGCTGACATCCACATCCCGTTTTTGCCAACTTGCTTAAACGGCTGCGGCGTACCGAGCAACGTGGGTACGCCCGTTGTGAACGCAAACTCACGGCCTTTCAGAAACGAATCGGGACAATTTTCGCCATTGCGCTTAATCAATTCAGGCTTGTAATCAAACAGATCCAAATTCGGGGGCGAACCGGTCATATGCAAGTAGATGACGCGCTTTGCTTTCGGCTTGAAATGCGTTTTCGCATGACCTTTTTCGCTTGCCGTTGCAGTTGATCCCGACAGTAGACTGCTGGCGGCTATAGCGCCCAACCCCAACGAGCCCTTCTGCAGAAAGTAACGTCGGGTCCGCAGTTGCATCTGTTCTAGAATTGGATCCATCTTCGACCTACCTCTTCATCAAGACTTCATCTAAGTTCAATAAAACATTGCAAACGGCCATCCATGCCGCCAACTCCACAACATCCACTGATTCTGGTAGTTTTCCAAGCGGTTCGGTGGCTAGCTTCTTAGCCGCGTCTGGATTTTTCTTCAGTTCGTTCCGCGCGAGGGCAAGCAATTTCTCCAGCGGTCTCAATTCATCCGCAGTTGCTTCACGCGATGCACACAATTCAAATGCCACTTGAATGCGTTCCGCATCTGATTTTATGTTTGGCGACTGCAATACAACTCGGCGAGCCAGTGCCTGCGCCGCTTCGACGAAGCCAGGATCGTTGAGCGTAACAAGTGCTTGCAACGGAGTATTGGTACTATCGCGACGCAACGTGCACACTTCACGACTGGGCGCGTCAAAGGTCGCCATCGATGGATAAGGATTTGACCGCCGCCAGGTTGTATAGACACCTCGACGATAGCGGTCTTCACCTTCGCTTGTCATCCAATCCGTCCCCGAACCAAACGCAGCTGACAGTCCCATGTTCGGTTGAGGCGGGCGCACTGGGGCACCGTACATTTTGCTCGATAACAAACCGCTGATCGCCAGAGCCTGATCACGAACCATCTCAGCGCTCAGTCGAACGCGCGGTCCGCGACTCAGCCAGATGTTCTCTTTATCAGCAAGCAGCCCTGCTTCGGTCACTTGCGAAGTCTGCCGATACGTCTGGCTGGTCACCAACGTTCGCAACATAATCTTACTATCCCATCCTGAGTCCATAAATTCACAGGCCAGCCAATCGAGCAGCTCTGGGTGAGTTGGCGTATCACCCTGCGAACCGAACTCCTCGCTGGTACGCACAATTCCCAATCCAAACAACGACTCCCAAAGTCGATTGACCCATACGCGTGCAGTCAGCGGGTTGCGGCGATCAACGAGCCATCTGGCCAATTGCAACCTATTCAAGGATTCATTGGTTGAACTTGCAGCATCTGGCTCTCGCGAATGAAAGACCTTGGGTACACCCGCAACCACTTTAGGACCCAGCGATTTATAGTTACCACGAAGCTGAACGTAAGTTTCGCGATTCGCTTTGGCATCGACTTCACGCAAAATCGGAACGCTTGTTTCGGGCTTCAAGCCCGTGAGTCGCTTTTGCAAATCAGCAAGCTCCGTGCGCTGAGCTTCGTTAGACTTGGCCAGATTTTTGGTAAAGAATTTTATAAGCTTCTCAGTCTGTTCCGCAGCTCGTTTTGCATCGAGGTGAATTTGCTGCAACTCGGGCGATAACATTGACCAGTCGCGAGCCGTGGCATCGGCGCTGACCAGGACTTCGAAATTGCCAAGCAAGTGATGGCTACTCGAAGAACCATGTGCAATTTCCAACCGCAATTTGCCAGGTCGCTCGATCGTTACAGGCTCCTTGGGAATCGCGGCCAATAGATGTTGGTTCGAGATCTGTCCGCCGACTGCCCAACCGGAAGCTTTATCGCTATCCACAATTGCCGAAGCATCGAAGCCGCTTTGTGAATAATCTGCATAGGCCTCGCGAAGAGCGATCGATTGGCTCTTTTGAAACTCTAGTTTTTTACTAGTCTTCGGTGCCTTCGCAATTGTTTCGTGCGCTATCTCGCTGCGTTTTTCATCCAACAATTTTACTTCTACTCCGTCCATACGATTCTGTATGTTGCCGTCAGTGCGATTCCACAGAACAACTTGTTCCACGGACAATTCGCTTCCGAGATCGACTTCCCACCATGGATTTTCGCTGATAGAAGTATGCGTCGTTGAGTTCTTGGTGTAGTCACCGTTGGTATTGCCATCGATTGCACGCTTGGCTTCGCCGCTGAAATCCGTCGAGCTTTGCGAAGCAGTCCCAGTCAATGCAACATTCTTGCCCGCTGCGAAGACTTGTACTTCAGCCAGCGATAGGATGCGGTCCTTGCCCGCCAGCTCAACGCGGACAAACCTTGACCTAGGCAGTGGGTTCGAAGCGTCGCTATCGGGCAGCATAGTCGCCGTCAAGTTTGTTACTACAAAGTTGCCTCCTTCGCTTAGCCCAGCCCCGCCTCCTGGCAGTTGAGGATGCGGCAGAGTTCGAATCGCAATCGATTCGATACGCTTGCCAACCAACCCCACAGGCAAAGAAAGTTCTACGGTGTAACTGTCCGTCGCAATGCTTTTCGCAGTTGGCTTGATTAGTATCTTCCCGTCCGGCCCTAAGACAAATTCGCTTTTACTGGTTGAGCTTCCAGACAACGGAGTAAGCGCTTGCCAAGTTGGTGCTGTCAACTGCGCATCCCAAATAGCAAACTCGGCTTCTGACGCAGCTGTTGGTTGATCGATCTGTGATTGCAGTTCGCTAATTCGCTGCTGCCATTCTTTGCGGTTGCGATTTTGCTCAGCTGAGAACAGCTCGATCGTCGGGCTTTCATCCCGGCGATCTGCGTCTTGCGATTGGTTGAAGACCGCGAACAACTTAAAGTATTCTTCCTGCGTGTACGGATCGAACTTATGAGTATGGCATTGAGCACAGTTAAAAGTCACTCCCATCCAAACCGCCATCGTAGTGTTGACTCGATCGACAATGGCTACGTTTCGAAACTCTTCGTCGTTGGTGCCACCTTCGCTATTAGTCAACGTGTTGCGATGAAAGGCAGTTGCGACTAGCTGAGATTCGGTTGGATTGGGTAGCAAGTCACCCGCCAGTTGCTCGACGGTAAACTGGTCCAGTGGTTGGTTTTCGTTGATTGCATTGATAACCCAATCGCGATAGGCCCAAATGGTGCGGGCTGGATCGTCGGCGTAGCCGGCTGAATCGGCATAGCGCGCCAAGTCCAACCATTTGCGAGCCCAGTGCTCTCCGTATGTCGGCGACGCTAGCAGTCGATCGACTTGACGTTCATAGGCGTCGATGGAGTTGTCTTGCTCAAAACGCCGTACCTCTTCGACCGTCGGTGGAAGGCCGGTCAAATCCAAGCTCAGCCGTCGAAGCAATTCGGCTTTGGTCGAAGGCTGAGAGGGTGTCATGCCCAGTGTGAGTTGCTTTGCAAGTACAAATCGATCGACCGGATGATAGCCCCAAGCGCTATCAAGGGCTGGCTTGGTCGACGGGATTTTTACATCTGGCAATTGTGGACGCGAGGGTGCGACGAATGACCAGTGCTGTTCCCATTTTGCCCCGTCGCGAATCCATTGTTCGATCAGTGCGGTTTCTTCCTTCGTGAACTTTGCGCCGAACTCGGGCGGTGGCATCCGTTCACTTTCGTCGTCAACGATCAACCTGCGTAGCAACTCACTATTTGCCGGATCGCCCGCAACGATCGGTCGTTCACCTGAGTCGGCTGGTTCAAAAGCGGATTTCGAATCATCTAGTCTGTAGCCGCCTTTACGCTGATCGGCGTCAGGCCCATGGCAAGCAAAGCAGCGATTGGAAAGCAGCGAACGGACTTGTTTGGAGGTGGTTGAATCGGCCTGCGAGTACTGCGGGAAAACACAAAATGAGAACATTAAAGCCGCTCGAATACAGAGCGACTTGAACAAGGTTGTATTCATAATTCGTCAGGCGGGAGGTTGGAGGGGGGATCTGAACGCCTACTAATATTCTAGTCGAACGTAGCCTAGGCATCCTGCCTGGGTCCGCATTTTACCCTTTTCAATCTGCATTTCAATTTTGGAATTTTCACCTTTCAATGGGGGCTTTACGTTGGCTAGCACCCCAGGCAGGATGCTGGATGGCGAAAAGTCCTAGATGAATACCGTAGCGGAAGCCGTCAAGGCTTTCGGAGGTTGAATTAGCGAGAGCAAAGTCGCATGAACGAAATGCTTGACGCATTCCGCTACCGACTTTTCGCCATACCAGGCAGGATGCCTAGGCTACGGCGGAACGAAAACAGCCAGCATGGAAATGCTGGCTGTTGGCGGTATTTTAATTTCGATTTAATTGTCGATTTTGCGTATTAAACTTAGTCTTCGGTTGTTGATTCAGTGCATGGTACGCAAACGGATTCTGCACTGAGGCTGTGTATTTCTAGCAGCGTTCGCTCTTCTTGGGAAAGCTTGGTGTAGCCCAAGCTGGCGACCACTTCAAGAATCTCGCTGCATGTTGGGAACATACGACCACTGGATCGCTTATAGGCATCCATGGCATGCATGAACAGGACTTCGTCATCGCTGTATTCGCGTTCGCAGGTCGTTGGGTCAATTTGACGGCGACGTTGTTTCTTGCGGCGAGGAGGAGCTTCTTCAGGGATAGCAGCAGCTATTTCGGTAACGATACTTTCAGTGCGACGAGCCTTGAAGCGACGATCGATTTGAACTTCGCTATCACCGATTTTGCTGGTTTTTGGCATTACTATTTCCTCGAAGCAACTGGGTTAAAGTTTCACTGATTCGGATGTTTAGCGAGTGCTCCCTGCGTCTGGTACAGAGTTAGTCAAACTTCCGATTTCGTTGAGGAAATGTACATCGCTCTTCCAACCTTGCTGCCCAGCCAGTAGTTTTCCGACTAGAGAAAGCTGAGCGAAGAGCGAAAGTTTGCGGCCTAATCCGGTTGTGCCGACTGCGATGCTAAGAACCGATGCTCTAGAGAGTAAACGCAAGCGTGAGCTCTTGCGTGGGTCGCATCCGGCCGGGTGCGAACAATTCTGCGTCGGATACGTCCGGTCGCATCCGGCAGAATGCGACCCACCTTAAGAAAACGCGTCAGGTCACGAGTGCTAAGTGCTAAGCTACTAGCCAGCCTTCCAGGGTCTCGATGTCCACTTTAGTGGCCTGCCAGCGTTCTTCGAGCCGATCGTCGGGGCGGTGATCGATGTGCTCCATGTGCAAAGAAACAGGCCCAGTAAAGCCATCGCGCACAAGCTGCTCCCAAAGTGGCTTCGCGCGTCCTTTGCCAAGCGGAACGTTGACTGCTTTGCCGTCGATCCAATCGAAGTCTTTGGCAAACACCGCTCCGATGCGCGACCGGATTGCTTGATAAGCCGCTGGCCAACTTTCACTCAGTTCATGGGTGGAGTGGCAAAGATCAATGGCAACTGAAATCTGTTTCGGTGCAACGTCTTGCAAGACTTCTAACAGGTCCCAGAGTGCAGCGCCGACATATGCTGCTCCCGCATGGTTTTGATACAAGGCCGTCACGCCGCTAGCTTCGCATAACTGAGCCAACTCTTTTGCTTCTTTAGCGAACTGCGTCAACTGCGGAAGGATGGGCTGCTTTAGATCATAACGATAGTAGGCCATCCGCAAGTAAGGAATTTTTTCCTTGGCCAGCGTTTTTAAATACTGCTCGGCTGTCGCATCGACTTTGTTGACGTCGCTTGTCGCAATAATCACTCGTTGATCATGCTTAGCAAGTGCTTCGCAAAAACGAGGTAGCTCGGCTGATAATTTTTCAGGTTCGATCTGCCCGCCTTTCCGTAGCGTAGCCTCAAGCCCTTGCACACCGATCGATTTCAACCGTTTTCCAAGTTCCTCCACGGGCATCGTCTGCAGCGGCTTGGTGAACACCGCAATTGGATGAGTTATCGACTGAACCGGAGATGCAAATACTTGATTGCGAAGCCCTTCAGTGGTGAGCCAACTACAAGCAGTAGCGACAAAGCTAGAGGCAACAAATTTGCGACGATTTAACATACACATATTCCGATTCAAGAACCAACAAATATCAGTTTATTCCCATTCGCTCGCCAGTTTATTAGCGTACGCTTCGAATCGTTCGCATTCCCATTGTTTACGAGTCGCTTTTTCGGCCTCTATTTCGGCGAGCTCCTCGTCGGTAAAAATTAGCGGTTGGAGCGCCGACACTCTTTGGCACCACTGCGCAATCCCTTCGGGGCTCACATCCCAGTCCGACTCCTCAAGTCCGATTTTATTTGCGACTGTTGACATCGCTGTGATTTATGATCGTCGCCTTTCGCTCCGCGAAAGCAGCGACAGTAAAACGCTACTTTTGCGGAGCAAAAGGCGACGATCTTAGCTTCCCAATCCATAGGTTCACAGCCTATCGGCGAAAGAACGCGAGCCGCTAACTCTGTCGGCGCGAACCTAATCTCTCAGACGCACTCGCAATTTCGCGCAGCGAAAGGCGACCCAGAAAACATTCCAACTATTTGACTAGAACCAACATGATAAAACACTTCCAGCTTTTTGCATTGAGTCTCGTCTCATTAGTCGGCTCATTGGTCGGCTCGTTTGCCGGCCATACTCTAGCCGCTGAGAACCGACGGCCCAACGTCTTGTTTATATTGACGGACGACCAGCGGTGGGATGCCGTAGGACTTGGCGGTAGCAAGCACCTGAAGACGCCTCACATTGATCGGCTTGGCCATGAAGGTGTGTATTTCAAGAATGCGTTCTGCACCACATCGCTGTGTTCGCCAAGCAGGGCGAGCATTCTTAGCGGGCTCTACGCGCATCAGCATGGCGTTGTGAACAACTTCACGGAATATCCAGCGTCGCTGAAGAGTTTTCCCATGGTGCTGCAGTCCAGCGGCTACGCGACGGCCTATATTGGCAAGTGGCACATGGGCGAAGACAACGACGAACCCCGACCGGGCTTCGACTGGTTCGTCACCCACAAGGGACAGGGGAAGTACTTTGATACCGAGTTCAACTTCAATGGTATGAAACGCGAGGTGGTGAAGGGATACTACACCACGGTAGTGACCGATATGGCTGAGGACTGGATCGGAAAACGACCTGCCAATGGCCAGCCCTGGTGCTTGATGCTTGGCCATAAGGCTCCGCATAGTTTTTATTACCCAGAACCAAAACACGAAAAGGCCTTCGACCATATCCGCGTGCCGTATCCCGAGACGGCCTTCATGCTCGACGACAAGCCGGGATGGATTCAGTCTCGCCTTTCAACTTGGCACGGTATTTACGGCCCTCTGTTCGACTGGCGGAAGAAATTCCCAGACTCTTCACCCGAGGCGGTGAAAGACTTTGAGGCGATGACTCGAGCCTATTGGGGTACGCTTATCTCCGTCGACGACAGCGTGGGCCGCCTTTACGAATTTCTCAAGGCGCGCGGCGAACTGGACAATACGATTATTGTCTTCATGAGTGACAACGGCCTCCTCAACGGCGAGCATGGGATGGTCGACAAACGCACCGCGCACGAGCCGAGCATGCGCATTGTGCAAGTCGTCCGTTTTCCCGGTCTCACGCCGTCTGCGAAACCGAAGATCATCGAGCAACAAGTGCTCACTCTCGATATCGCGCCCAGCCTGCTTGAGCTCTGCGCTGCTCCCAAGCTGGAAAACATACAGGGCAAGTCCTGGGTAGACCTTGTGCAGCGCGGCGACAGCTCGTGGCGCAAATCCTGGCTCTACCATTACAACTATGAGAAGCAATTCCCTTACACGCCTAATGTGCGAGCCGTTCGCACAGAGACTTGGAAGTACAGCCACAGTCCTCACGGCGATGGATCGCCCGACCGACACAAAGCGGAGCTATACAATATTGAGTTCGATCCCGAGGAACGACACAATCTTATAGATCGTCCCAAGTACGCACCTGTGGTGCAGACGATGCAAGCAGAGTTAATCAAGGTGATGCGCGAAGCCGGTCTCACACCGGAAACTGACAGGATGCCGGTGGATGAAGGCATCAAGCAAGCGCTTCCCGATCAGAAGATTCGCTGATCATGGCGATTAATGCCAATGAATAGTGCAATAAATTTGAACAGTTTCGGACGACGCATAATAAGACAAATCGAT
Organism: Planctomycetia bacterium; assembly: GCA_031412515.1. GTDB lineage: Bacteria > Planctomycetota > Planctomycetia > Pirellulales > Pirellulaceae > Aureliella. The sequence continues at coordinate 40,378 of JANODD010000125.1, forward strand.
GCGCTCGATAATCGCTCAGCCCGATCGCAAAGACAGAAATCAATGGAAATTAAATTAGTGCATGAAAGCTGGCTAATGGGCGTTCTAATGTCCGTCAGAGGATGGTCGATCACATTTTCCTTTTAACTGGTATTAAATATGCACGACGCAAAACGGAGATTCGTATTGGCATAACAAAACACAACTAGGGAGCCTAACCAATGTCAACAGTAGTAGATCGAGGCTTGGACTATAGCACCGGTTCGGTTCGAACACGAATTAGTTGGGGAGCTATTGCGGCAGGAGCAGCGGTCGCGATGGCGATCTATACGCTGCTTATGTCCCTAGGCCTAGCCGTAGGGATGAGCGTCGGTGATGATGCCACCGCCCGCTCATTAGGTATGGGCGCTGGCATTTGGGGATTCATTGCGCTTTCAATTGCACTTTTTGCTGGCGGTTGGGTTACAACGCAAGTCACCGTCGGCGAGAATCGCACTGAAGCAGTACTTTACGGTGTGGTTCTGTGGGCCACAACTTCCACATTGCTGCTGTGGTTGGCGGCAAACGGCGTGCGAGCAGGGATGGAGACCGCAATGGCAATGCAGAGCATGACGAACGGCAACCACGCTACGTCAACAATGGATGCAGACCGTACAGCCCAGGACCGTACAGCAGACCTCGCATCGCAAAACCGTCAACCGGACGCTCAGCGCACGCGGGAGGCAGGTAGAGAAGGTGCATGGTGGGCATTTGCCGGAATCCTTCTTTCGATGATTGCTTCGATCGCTGGTGCCCTTGTTGGACCGGTCGAGCTTACCATTCGCAGAGACTCTCGGTATCCTCGCGAACATCAAAACGTAGAAACTCAGTAACCGCTGGTAGACTGCATTGGGGTGATAGTTCCAAAGTCGACTTTGCAAGAACTGATAGCAGGCTCTCTTTGGCGTTCGTTATTTGAGTCCATGTAAGGATTGCGGACGTTGACAATTCGCAACGTGTTCCCGAAACGCCTCAAATGCAAGCGACAAAGTGATCCGGCCAGTTGCGGCCTTCGCGTGGCGGCAAATCATGGGGCGCATTGGACTTGCGCAATTAGCGGACTATAAAAGCGAGGATTTCAAAGGGATTCTAGGGGCAATTTGACTTTGGCATAAGCCTTGCGGTTTAGCGTAATCATCCATTACGACACCGCGTGCAACCAGGACTATCATGCCTTTAGCGCAAGCTTATCTCAAGAATGTTTCTATGCATGTCTTGGTTGTTGTTTCGTGTGTTGCGGTCAATCAAGATTGCCTTGCCATCGAGCCACCGTGGAGCGGTATTCGCGTGGGAACTGCATTGTCTGTGACGCTGTCACAAGGCAGAACTGTACATGGCACGCTTGACGCACGCACCACTAACGATCATTTACATTTAGCTCTCGAAAACGCAGGCATGCGAGTCAGCAGCATTCTAAGTACTAGCAATGTCAAAAACATTCAGTTGGAGGAATCGAGACCTCAAGCAGCTTTGCTCCAAGATAATAGCAGCCTGTCAGTGGTTGCCGCCCATACACCGCAAATTTTAGAGGATACAAAAAGCCGAAGCGTTGGCGTCGCGAATTCACTGGCCGTTTTTGCGCAAGTGGACAATTGGAATGGCGATCCTAAATCGGATGGAATACGACTCCTCCTCAGACCCACCGGAGCAAACGGCGAAATGATTCACGCCACTGGATCGGTATCCGTCCAGCTCAACGTTTATCGTGGCGATTGGAGAAATAGAGCCGGTCGACTCCATGAAGAAGAGAGTTGGTCGTACGAACTTTCGAAGAGCGACTATAACCATCAAGGGGCGACGATCACTTTACCATTCAGACGAATTCATCCAGACACGGATCACGCCATTTACGCTCTGGGCACGATCAATGTACGACTTAACATAGCTGGCCAGGGCGTGCTTGACGCAACGCTTGATGACGTGGAATTGCGGAAGCACTCGATGACAAGTGAATTGCGAAAGCGACGTTAAGAGGGGCTGCGCTATTGTGCACGGAGCCAATTCTGGGGCCAATTCCTTGGCCAAACTGGGTTATTAATGGCGTCCTTGAGTTCAGGTTCAGAACGCGGAGCAGATTGTAATGTCGGGGTTAGCAAGGGTGTTTCAATGCGATGCAGGTCGAGCATTTCATCGGGCGTTGCACAATTTCCGAGCGGAACAATCCGAGGCAAAAGCGCGACAACGACTTCGGAGCGTATTCGCTCCACGGCGCGACGTTGAAACAAACGCCCAATCAACCAAACATCGCCAAGAAATGGCACTTTCGATTGACGTTCATTGTCGATTTCTTGAATAAGTCCACCAATAATCACGCCGTGTCCGTCTGGTACCATAATACTGGTATCGACCTCAGTAGTCTCCTCTTCAGGCAGGGTCGTGGTTGGGTTAATATCACCACTTGAGACCTTTGGACGTACTTTTAGCAGAACCTGACCATCAGTACTTATTTGTGGCGTGACGGTTAATACAACACCGACCTCTAGAAACTGCACATCCTGCAAAGAACTCGTTTGCGTTGTTGTAGTAACAAAGTATCCGAGTCTTCGGCCGATTTGAATCTTCGACTCTTGGCCATTGATCATGAGAAGTTTGGGCGCCGCCAATGTCTTCGTATCGTTAGTGGTTGCTAAACAATCGAGCAGCGTATTGAAGCTCGATCCATCGACCGTGAACATTGCCGCTTGGCCCACTCCGGTCGCTAGTGATTGAGTACTCAACTTGACGTCGGTACTTGAAATTTTGGCTAGCTTGTCGAAGTTGATACCGTGGCGTGTGTCATTCTCCAATTTCACTTGCAACATTCTGACTTCGACGACAACCTGCTGAGGTGGCTGATCCACTTGTGCTACATAGCTCGCTATGCGGTCGGCGTAAGCCTCCAAGTCTTCGACCACCAGTTGCTCAGTCGCTTTGCGTTTGTCCTTGACATCCGTTTGTTTGGTAAACACTTTGCCAACGGGGGATAGCAGGCCAGTGACCACTTTCTCAAGATCATTGGCGGCGAGATAGTTGAGAGTAAATACCCGCAGTACCCGGCCTTGCGCCACAAAGTTCTCTGGCGAATCCTTTTTTACTTCAGTCACGTAAATCACATCGCTCACTCGACTCCACGTACAACCACTGATAGCCATCAAAGCATCCAAGGCCGTTTCAAGTGGCATCGGCTGCAGTGTCACGGAAATCGGCATTGCCAAGTCGCTGGCGGCAACAATGCTGAGCCCTTGCTGGTTTGCAATCAAAGTTAAAACGCTATGCAACGGAGCGTCGCGCACGGTTAAAGTAATTAGCGGCCCTTGCGCCCGAACTGAGTTCTCTGGAAGAAGCTGCCCTTGAACTGGGATTTCAAATTGCAGTGGAGCTGGGGCAGGCACTATAGGAACGTGTGCCTGGGGCGGGGGGAGCGAATTGAAATCAACTGTCGGCAATCCGCCCCTCCCTTGTTGGCCAGCGTCTCCAAATGGCAGCCAAACAGCGGCAGCCACAACCGCATCATCACAGCCGGGGTTTTGGGGGCAAATGGGGAGCTGGGCGACTTGATTCAGAGGCAGTTTCACTAGTGAAGATTCGACCGGCAACGACATCGCAGGCGTTGTAACTTTGCAGTCAATGATCTCATTCGTCGTTGCGGGCGATTGGCGTATTGGTCGCTGTTCGAAGCAACCCAATGAACTCGCAATGCACAGCAGGAAATGCAAACTCGGCAACCATCCGCTTCTGGTCGCAAGAAAGTCGCATGGGCTCGCGATGTTTCGGGAAGGTTCCATCGATGTCCGACATCCAGTTGAGTATCCAATTCACGATCGAGTGGATCCATAAGGGTTAGATCGGTTATAGAGCATCGACGTATGACGAAAATCGGCCAAGCACTTTTGAATTCGATTAAAACCTAAAAGATACTCGTGGCGCATTTATGCCTTTTAATGTTCGCGGCACGAATTATCTCAATTTCCGAGCACCGCGCAGCAGTTGGTGACTAGGGGAGCGTCTCACGGCGACGGCTGCCTGGTGAAACGACCATGGGGTTACCGCGTGCGAAGCCTGGTGGCGGACGGTCAAAAATCAAACTGCGGTAATTGAAGCGAGCGCTTGAGGAAGCATCCATCGTTTGGCAGACGGTTACACCGCGAAATGTACTTTCATAGAGATCCTGAGACACATTGAATTTCCCGCTTATGTAAACCAAACCGTTGATCTCCGAGGGAAATTCGTCGATGAGGTCCGCATCCATTGTTCCTTGAAAGGGAGTGCTCGTCGGATTGAAATTGATCGCCATTGTAGATTCACTCAATGCTGCGGTAGAAGACTTAATCTCTAAATCACCATTTACTAACAACGCTGGGTAGTTGGCGATCGCAGAATCCCAACGCAGTGAGCCTTCGATAGAACTATTACTGGCAGGAGCAATGAGGACAACGGTGCCGAGAATACGGCTATTCTTGATGCAAATACGCTGTCCGCCGCAATGAACTAGATAAATACCTTCTGGGTTGAGATCACCGTATGGATTCACCTTCGGACTCAAAAGCTGCTTTTCAATTGTGCGAATTCCACTTACATTTGGCAGAGATTCGATTGAAATTGACGTTCCATTATCCATGTAGTAGTCGAAGGCTGAACTTCCTGGCATTCGTCGAACTGGAGCATTTTGTAAAATGTTACCTTGTATCGATCCCGTTGCGGTTCCTGATGCTTCGACGTCCCCCTGCACAGAACTCAAAAAACCGCCCGCTGAAATACTCCCGCTGCTACTTAGTTGTTGGTCAGTCATGAGCTGAACCCCTGACTTCACTGAAATATCGCCAGCACAATGCAGTGACGACCCAAGGCATGGAAGAGCAAGACCGTTGGCGAGCATCCGAACACTTTCGGCAACAGTCGTTCGACCGACTCTTCCGATTCCTACGACTCGAACCGAGTCGGAATCATCATCGTTCAAGTTGCTATCCCCATCGACTAACTTCCATGTGAAGGCCCCTTGCCCTAAAGTGGTTGAAGGACTCTCCAGACCGTTGGTGAATTTTGTCCGCCAAGTGTTGTCAGATCGCACCGATGCAATCCCTTGCTCAATCCCGGACTTTGCCAAGATTTGTGCGGCTGCATAATCATTGGTATCAAGTGTATTTCGCATCCTAAGCGAAGCGACCGAGAGTGCAACCAACCCCATGGCGGAAACGACAAGCGATGTCAACAGCACAGCGACATAAAGATAGCCAGCGCGTTTTGAATGTCGCATTTTACTGGTCCGCAGCATGATTAACTAAGGAGACACCCGACGTAACGCCAGCACCAGCACCCGTTTGCAACGTGACGCCAATCCAAGTGACAAGCGTTTGATTGACGCCTTGCGGTTGCAAACTGCCACCCTCTTTTGAACGGAAAGCCTTGAGTGTCATCGAACGCCCGCTTGGCGCAGTTACTGTGACTTCGATGGTTCGATCCTGCGCAGAACCTTGGATCACCTTCACACTACGTGTCCATCCGATGTAGCTTGGCAAGTTGATCCCCGTTCGGTCCTTGGGTGGCGTTTCGCTCCAATTTGCCAAGTCATCGATGTCGTCAACTTGAGTTCGGGAAGCTGGAACAGTGCTCTCTCCAGGCTCCATACCAAATACGGGCGTCTGGTTAGGGTCTTCGAACGCGAGTATCGAGATCTCTTCGAGTAACTGCTGAGCCAAGTACATCATGTCACTGGTTTGCGTTGCTGCGAACGTAGTCCGTGCTGCTCCCCCGACACTTACCAAAGATGCGGTTAGTAGCAAGCCAACCAGCAAGGTCGATACCACAACTTCAACCAGGGACAGGCCATGTCGAATCGCGTAAATCGCTTTCAAGGGAGCACCTCGTAGGTTGCATAGATTGAGCGTGCCCCTGAGTAGGTGTTGGTGCTTGTTCCCCAAGTGCCGAGAAATCCATTTGAAACAGCCGCATTCGATTTATTGCGTTCGCCCGCCCCTGAAGAATTGTAGCGATACCGTTGATACGCGTTCTTGAACGAAAACGACAGCCAATAATCCCCGGGCGCTAAATCGGTCGGTGTGACATTCAGCGCGACCCATCCAAGGGCTGTCGTTGTCATTCCAATATCGGATTGAACTATTAGCTTATCGGGCTGTCCGCTCTTGTCAGAGTACAAAGCAAAACGTACCTGATCAAAGGCTCCACCAACGTAAGCGGAAATGCTGCGGACTCGAGCCTTGTCTGCCAGCTTAGCCCTAGTTGCATATTGGATGCTGGACGTGCCATTTTCATTGGAGAAAACTGTTTCGTAACCAAACTTTTTGAGCTCGACCGATACATTTCCTAAACCCGTAGCCCACTCGAGCGATTTTCGAGTTAAATCCAGCCCGTTATTATTCAGTAAGAGTAAATTGCTCCCTGTGGTCATCCACGGAATCATCACTCGTCTACCTGCTGCAATGCGTCCATCGTAGAGTAATTTACCTGGATCAATCGTTGCTAGCGCTATTTTGCTGCCGACGGTTGCCAGACTATTGAGGTTGGGGGAAGGAGTGGTGGACAGTTGAACCGCGTTCGTGAGCACGGTCGCCATCAAACAACTTCCGGTAGAAAATCCAGTTGTTATGTAGTGGGAATTGTCCGTAACGTAGACGATCATACTTGCCGTCGACGTTGTTGCCTCAGCAAACCCCAATTCGTCTACCAAATCCGGATGTTCATTGAGAATTCCGACACTGAGCGCTGACAGGGAAGCCCCGATTTTGAACCGCTTTGAATCGATCTCTCCATTCAGGTAAACTGCCTTTACCTTCGCAGCTGTTGCAAGAATCACATCCTCACCATCATTGAATCCCAAGAGGGTAACTTGAAAGTTCCACGATTCCAAAAGCGATTTTCGATTCAATTCACCCCAACTAGGATTGGCTGAATCATTTACAACCATCAAAATCTGACTGCCCGTTTGTTCGGCAGGCAGAACGACTGCGGCAAGGGGAGTCGTAACGTAGCTGAGGGCGAAGCTACGAACATCATTGGTAATTACCTGGGGCGCCAAGCCGTTGTAGCTGAGTGTTAACGGAGCACCTGAGGTACCGGACCAGGCGTACCGCAGCTTCTCCTGCTTCCCATCTCCGTCTCGATCTGGAACATTAAAGGTTGCTGCCTTACTGGTCCGTTCGGTAAATCCCGTTGCCAGTCGAAGATCCGATAGCAAGTCGCTTTCGGCAACAGCAGCGTTAGTCCTTGCATACATGGCGGTTGTTTCAGGCCGAAATGCCTTGCTTGTAACAACCACCGCAGCACTCAAGCCTGCCATCAGCAAGGTCGTCGCTGTTAAAGAAATGACCATTTCGATCAAGGTATGACCTTGGTTTCGAATATCTACTTTACAAGATTTCCTCACTTGACGACTGCCTCGCCAGTGGTTGCGTTGAGGACTACGTTGAAAGCATGTTCCCCAGAGCGAACAGTAACAGTACCAGATGCCATGGATACAGCTCCCACACAGGGCCTGCCATAGTTGTTAAACACAAGTGCGCGGCTGCCATCAAAACTAAAAGTCATCAACTCCACGGTACTATCAACCTCAGACAGATTTACTGAATATGGGCTGGCAGAATTAGCTGGATTCGCAACGCCCTGCATATCGTATCCTGCTGGAATGTTTCGAAAGGCAACCGTGACCGTTCGGCTAGATTGAATTGCGACGCGCCTCGCATAGTTCAGATCGCTCGCCACCCGCTTAGCAACCGCTTCACAACGCAATCGCGCAACAGTTGAGGCAAACTTCGGAACTCCGACCGCTGCTAAGATGCCCGTAACCATCACACAAATGACCAGATCGATAAGGGTCACTCCATGGTGAGTTTGGCCGATCGAAACGGGTTTTCTCGTTTTGGAAAATTTTCGTAATTGAATAATCATAGTTGATGGTCAGACCGAACTCCCTGAGCGGGCAACGCCGTGAAGCATTTTTCTTAGTAAGGTAGCTGGTTTCGTGAGAAACCGGATGCATCAGAAAGGTCACTAGTGCGCGCCGGTTTCTCACGAAACCAGCTACATTTGGTCGTTAAAATGCTTCACAGCGTTGCCTGAGCGGGATTCAGGTGTTGAAAGCTGAGCCAAGTGAGATTGGTTGACCTTTCAATTTCAGAGCATTCTGGTCGCCAATTTAGCAAGCGATTGAGATGACGTTGCCACTGAAGTCCAATTTCCACAATCTCACTACGGGCGGTAAAGTAGGCATCTACCACTTTTGAGTCCCACTGAGTGCCCGAACCATTGCGCAGTATTTCTTCGGCTTTTGGCAAGGGCATGCCCATTCGATATGGGCGAGTACTTGTCATTGCATCAAATGCATCAGCGACGGCGAGAATCTTGGCCATCAATGGAATGGAATCACCCTTGAGACCATTTGGGTAGCCTGTTCCGTCGATGGCCTCATGGTGGTGCAAAATGCCTGGGATAAGTTTTTCAAGTGGTTTCAGTCCTCGCAGTAGACGTGCGCCCCGTTCAGGATGCTGCTTGATCTGCAAAAACTCTTCCGCTGTTAGACGATCGGGTTTCAACAAAATATCATCTGCAACGCCGATCTTTCCAATATCATGCAGCAACCCAGATAGGAAAATATCTTGGCACTCTTGATTTGAAAGCCCTAGTTCTGATCCAAGTCGACTGGCGATGAGTGCCACTCGATCGCTGTGGCCGCACGTATAGACATCCTTTGCCTCAATAACTCCGACAAGTGTATGAATGACTTCGACGACTAGCATTTCCTTTTCGCGAAACAAAAGATTGTTCGCGGCATGGGAACCCAGCATCAGTGCAGCAGCCTCCAAAGTCGAAGCCTCAATCGACCCAATTTCATCCTGCAAGGTTTGCGATTGCTGTACTGCAGCAATGTTGTCTCCTAGTCGCTTATTGCATCCCACAAGCCAACCGAATAGATTACCTTCTTTCTCTACTGGAACGACGACGATCGAACGAATACCTTTGCTAGGCTTCAGACTTTTATCGGCCAATTCGCTGAGGTAGTTGTTTACCACTACGCGTCGATGAGATGCCTCCATGGTCATAATCAAGTCGTGCATGAACTGCATACTGGGTATTTCGCCGGAGTGGCCCAAAATCTCCGCAGGCCTGGCTTTCGTACCGACGGGCGTTGCGCCTACGAGACATAGAGCTTCGAGTCCAGCGAGCTCACAAAGTTGCGGCAATATCGCTTTGGCAGCACTGGCCAACGAGCGATCTGCTGAGCAATACTCAACATGCCGCGAGAGACGACGAAGAAAAGTCAGCTCCTCATAGCTGCCGATCAATTTGTCGGCATACTGCTCGACCAACACCTGTTGCACAGCAGCATCCGCCGCGTGGTCGGCCTCACTAAGGACAATCTCTGCGGCACGCTCGACAATCTGCAGTGAATCAAATTGAACTTTTCCAGCGACGATTTGAGAATCGCCATACTCAGTCTCTACTAAAATTGCAACGATGATTTGATCGTTGAATCTTCGACACTGCGGACTCTTAATGTTTTCCGATTTCAAGAAATCAAACCAAACGTTTAATTTTGATCCATGCCTCACCGGCCACTCAGCTGACGGAGCTGCAACGTCCTCAATCAAACGCCAGCCCGTCGTGCTTGGTCGCCAAACGAAAAAAGCACTGTCAAAGGACTTGCTGAGTTGCGACTGAACATTCGCAATTCGACCGCCATATTTAGCTAACGATGAAATCATCGAGATGCCCCAAATTTAGTCACGAACCTGCCGCATAGGACTGCCCCCCACGCGTTGCACCTCATAACTATTGCTTACGACAAGCTCAATGTATTTTTTAAATTAAAGTTTTCCTTAGACTTTTTTCCCCAATTGCTAAGCTAGATTTCGACGGGTAACAGGGGCGCTGATTGCCGATTGGGGAACGATGCACCGGTTTTATCGAATATCCGGTTGCATACATGCAGATCAGTGGCCAAATAATCATTCAGCATGGGGCAACTATAGTGATTCGTCGTATCAAGTCTGGTTTGCGTCGCGGATTTACATTAATCGAATTGGTAATCGTAATTCTCATTCTTGGGATTCTGGCGGCGGTCGCGGCTCCCCGAATGTTCGATACAGCTACCAACGCTCGCACGAGCGCAAGCCGCCATTCGCTGTCCGTAGTGCGCGATGCGATTCAACTCTACCGCGCTCAAAACGCCGCGTTACCTGGTGAGCTGGGCACGGAAGCCGACCTTAAGAGCGACATGGCCAGCATGCTGAATGGGGCTTTCCCTCGCTCCGAAATTGGAAACGTCGGGGACACCGTCCGAATCCAGACTTCCGGTGCGGCGCTGACCGTCAGTGGAACTCAAAGTTGGGCTTACGACAACGTAAGTGGCCAATTCATATGCAACTCTGCCGCAGGTTCCGCTTGGTAATCCAAGCTTGAGTTTTCGCAACCGACCTCAACCTAAGGATGGTCAAGCTATGGATACTCCGCAAGTTAAACTCAGGGCCCTCGTCGCTGAAGATGATCGCGCCCTAACTGACATCATTCGCTTGACTCTTTCGCGGGCCGGATTCGAAGTCTCGGTCGCATTTGACGGTCAAATGGCACTTCAAATGGCGCAGTCGATCGCGTTCGATGTCGTCGTCAGCGACTACCAAATGCCGCTCTTAAATGGCGATAAATTGCTCGAATCGATTCGCGCTGAATCGATTTCACGTGAAGCATTGTTGATTCTATGTTCAGCAAAATCCTATGAACTTGACTCCGAACGCATGCGGGAAGAGCTCGGACTTTCAGCCATCTTCTACAAGCCGTTCAGTTTAAGTGAATTGGTATCCATCGCCAGACAAGCCACAAAACCAGGTGAGCCGAGCAAACTATACGAGCAAACGAGTGCCGGTCCTTGCAAGATTGTAGGGTAACTGCATGAAACTCCTTTCCGCATTCACAACACGCGTTGCGTTTTGGCCGTTGCTGATTCAGTTCGGGACTCTTTTGGCGACGGGTTCGCTTGCATTTTCAGCGGGTCGCGGCTACATCGATTCCAATTTTATAGTCTTAGGTGTTGTCGCGATTGTGGGTCTGATCGGTTTGCTTCTTTTGAACGTTCAAATCGTCAAGTTGTCGGCGTGGGAGCGACGAATCGCTGCACTTGCTGATGTCGCAATGGACGAAGATTCACTGATTGCGTCCTCAGGCTCAACTCCTGCCGACTTTGGCTGGAACCGTTTGCTCGAGCAAGGTAAGCGTTGGTGTGCAGTCGCTGAGTTAGAGCATTCACTAGCGGCGACCCTGTCTCAAGCTTGCAGCGGAAGCACATCTCAGTTGTTAGATGCATTGCCGGAAGGAGTTGCGGCAGTCGATCAAGCGGGGACTATAACTTATGCCAATGGGGGCTTTGCCGCGATGTGTGGCCGCACGAATCCTGCGGATCAGCTAAGTCAATCGCTAGCCAACGAACTGGGAGTTGAAGATACTGTTGCTCAGCTTCTGAACGATGCGACAGGTATTCAGCAAACAGTGGTCGAATGGGGCATGAAGACGGCAACAAGCTCTCGAACATTGCGAGGAGAACGGCGTCCCGTGGATACTGGCGATGGGCGAACTCGATTTGTCTGGGCAATTCGAGATGTTTCGCAACAAAGGCTCGCGGAGTCGATGCGAGAAAAGTTTCTCGCCGCAGCGACTCATGAGTTTCGTACGCCGCTGGCCAACATTCGCGCTTACTCAGAATCGCTTGACATGAGCGACGAGTACGATGCGGAGAGTCGCAAGCGATTTTACAATGTGATACAGAGCGAATCCGTGCGTCTCTCGCAGTTGGTAGACGACCTGCTCGATATCACGCGGATGCAGGCCGGAGGATTGGCATTAGATTATCGCGAGACGGATCTTGGTCGTCTAATAGAAGACGCTTCTGCGAAGATCCAAGGTCAGATGAAAGAAAAAAACCTGCAATTCCGCGTCGAGTTGCCGCCGAAATTCCCGAAGGCCTCCGTGGACAAAGGAAAACTCGCCGCCGCACTTGTCAATCTACTTGGGAATGCGGCTAAGTACACACCGGAAGGCGGACGGGTCACATTCCGCGTCGATGTTGCGTCTGAGAATGTTCAGTTCTCGGTAACCGATACCGGTATTGGTATTGCTCCGGACGAGTTGCCCAAAGTGTTTGACAGGTTTTTCCGAAGTAATGATGACCGAGTTCGCGACATTAGTGGCAGTGGGCTTGGACTAGCATTGGCACAGGAGATTGCGAGATTACATGGTGGCGAAATAGCGGTCGAAAGCACGCTCAATGTTGGTAGTACGTTCCGCATGTCTATTCCATTGACTTCGGCGGCTTAACCAGGTTTCGTGTAAACATCTTGGAATACTCTTCGCGGGGACGCTATGATACATCGCTACAAGCAAGGCTGCGTCGATGTCATTCAGTTGGAAGAACGAATGACGCGTGATGAAATGGAATCTGTACAAGTGGAGTTTGCGGTCGCTCTTCAAGAGAGAATGCCGCAGGTGGTCGTTGATTTTCGACGAGTACGCCTAATCGATAGCGCAGGCCTAGAACTGCTCGTGAACTCGCAGATCGAATGCTTGCGTCGGGGTGGGGCAATTCGTTTAGCTTCGGTAGGTCCGCTTCTCCGCGACGTTCTAAGAGTAACAGGTCTCGATCAAGAGCTCTCGCAACATATCGATGTGGCTAGCGCTACAGGGGCGTTTGCGCTATGAGTGTCGCAACAACCGGCAGCGTCCTTACACGCACCACCCCATACGGCGATCGCGTCAAACCTCGGCTCGGTGAGCGATTACTCTCTGCCGGTGTTATCACACAAGCCGAGTTGGAGGCAGCACTCGGTCAGCAATCACACGGCCAACGTAAGCGCCCAGGGGCACCGTATTAGCAGACGGGCTAGCGATGGCGGGCTATTTCTGTTTGGCGGCGAGTAGGCGGCGGCGGGCAGCGTCTAGTTGTTTGCGGTCAGCTTTGTCGCGTCGCTCTTCGGTTCTGTAGGTGCGCACGGATTCTGGGTGGCTCTGCTTCCAGCGGTCTGGCAGAAGCGGTGCGTAGTCGGTTTGACCGGCCAACAGCTGGTCAAGGACG
>JANODD010000126.1:0-12278 GCA_031412515.1 Planctomycetia bacterium
GCTTTAAAAACCCATCAAAACGATCTGTCGTGGGCCACTTGTCGACCGCATTGGCGGCACGATGCAAGAGCTTGTCGATCTCCCGGCCAAGATGTTCTGACGATGGACTGGCGCGACTATTTAATAACGCTACAAGATTTCTGCCGTCGTTGCGTCGGATAAGGATCGTGGCGGTGCCGTCGAGCGAGCCGGTGTGCCAGTGATTCACTTCGTTGTTTGCAAGATCGCGATTGAGCCATCCCAACGAATAATAGGTGTCTTTGGGTTTGCCTGCAGCATCATGGCCCGCCAAACCAGATGGTCTTGCATGCATGCGTTCCCAACTGTTCGGCGTGAGCAGAGTACCGGTCTTCGGATCGTCCAGGGCTGCGGCAATCTTTGCTAAATCAACCGCCGAGGCTAACCAGCCGCCGTGCGAATCCATCGCTTCCAAATGCCAAGCACCATAAGGTACAGGCGAGCGCATGCCGAGATCCGCTTCGAAGACCGACCTACCATAGCCGGGTTGATAGTAACGGACCTCTTTTTCAGCGCGGCCTTCAAGGCGAGTCGCACCAATCCTCATGTCCTTAATTCCCAGCGGAAGCAAGACCGACGTCTGCACAAAGTGCTCGTAAGTTTGGCCAGTTGCTTTTTCAATGACTCGCCCCAGAAGACAGTAGCCGAAATTCGAGTAAGCGTAGCGTTCACCCGGATCGAAATCGAGCGGCTGAGTCAACATGCGGCGTATGACGTCCTCAGCTTTGGCTGGAGCCGGGACCTTCAATTCGCGAGCGAACTTCACTGATAGGAACATGGCGTCAAACGATTGGTCACGATCCCAACCACCACGGTGTTGTAGCAGGTGCTCGATGGTTATCTCTTGCAGACGCTTCTCAAACTTGTCGCCGGCTGCTGTGATATCCGACTTGTAATCCAAAACATCGAACACTTTCGTATCGAGCGACAACTTGCCTTGATCGACCAGTTGAAGTATCGCGATGGCCGTGATCGGTTTCGATATGCTTGCGATGCGAAATAGACTGTCCGGTTCAACTTTTTGCATGGACTTTAGGTCAGCGTATCCATAGCCGCGTGCGAAGACCAATCGACCGTGATCAGTGACCGCAATCGAAGCCCCGGGGACTTTGTGGTCACTCAGAAAATCATGCATCATCGAGTCAAAACTTTTTAACTCTGGAACCACATCGCCAGTGGAAACATTGGGCGGCGCAAGTCGTTGGTCATAGCCAGGACCACGCAACACTTTGCCAGGGCTCGCTCCGGTGTATTTGCCGTCTTCCAATACCACGCGACCATTGACGATGACAAATCGCATTCCTTCAGCCACTCCAGCCGGATTTTCAAAGGTCGCGGTGTCACGCGTGTTTTCGTAGTCGAACACAATGACGTCGGCGGCAAGCCCTTCGGCAATTCGACCTCGATCATGAACCAGAACATTGTTCGCAGCCGCAGCGCTCGCTTGGGCCACGGCTCGTTCGAGCGAGATCGCGCCGAGTTCGCGGACGTAACGCGACAACAACCGCGGGAACGCACCAAAGGCTCTCGGATGCGAAGCAAAACTGTCGCCACCGGCTGGACCCACATCGGTGCAGAAAGAAACGAAATCTTGCTGCATCGCTAGAATTTTGTTGGCCTCGGTCATACTCTGCGGCAACACGAACGCACCCGCTTTGACGAGTTTGAAAAATGTCTCCCAAACGTCTTCTTTCAGTGTTGATGCGACCTCCGCAACACTTTTGCCGATCATGCTGTCGTACTTCGAGTCGTTCGTTTTACCGACGACGACGCGTCCCCAGTCAAAGCCGACATGCCGATACCAATTCTCCCAACCACCAGTGGTTTCCATCTCGCTTCGAATCTCGGCGCGTTTGTCGGCTGCGTCAAGTTGTTTTACAAGCCGCTCGTTCCCTTCAGCGAAGTGTCGTGGGTGAATGAAAGCGGCGATGCCGAGTCCGTTGTTGATATACGGATAGATGTCAGCGGTAACTTGTTGGCCTTGCGCACGAGCGGCCTTCATCTTGGCAATGGCAAGTGGCATTTTGTGCCAATTCTGTTTGCCAGCGGTTTTTAGATGAAATATGTGGACAGGAGTTTTGCCGGTCCGACCAATATCCATCGCCTCGTCGATCGCTTCCAGCAATCGATCCCCTTCGTTGCGCATATGAGTGTAGTAGCGTCCACCGAATTGGCCAGCGACTTCGCACAGCGACGCAATTTCTTCCGTCCGCGCGTAAACGGCTGGCGGATAAATTAGCGCAGTAGAAACACCGATCGCTCCGGCTTGCATACCTTCGCGAACTAGTTCTCGCATGCGTTGCAGTTCTTCATCGCTTGGCCTACGATCGACTTCGCCAAGAACAAGTTCTCGCACTTGTGTATGACCAACGGACTGGACTACGTTCACAGGCAAGCCGCGAGAGTCGAGCAACGCAAAATATTCAGCAAACGAGGTCCAACCTTGTTTCGCACCCGCTTCAGGTCCGAGAGGAGCCGCTGATGAACCTTCGCCGGCGTTGATCGTCGTAATACCTTGAGTCAACAGATTCAAAGCGGATTTGGGATCTTCGTACATCGGCGTTGCACTTTGACCCATCATGTCGATAAACCCCGGCGCGACGACCAAGCCGCTAGCATCAATGACTCGTTCGGCTTGTGAGGCGTCGATCTGGCCGATTCGGACGATCTTTCCATTCTGAATGCCAACATCAGCGATGTACCATGGAGCGCTGCTGCCATCGACGATCCGCCCATTTTTAATCACGATTTCCAGTTTAGGGTCAGCCGCGAAGCCGCGTGTGGTAAGTGGGCATAAGAGGCCCGCGAATACTATCCAGAGCAACGTTAGACGCTTGGAAATTTGCGGATAATGAAAAAGCACAAACACGCTCCAAAATCGATGGTTACCTGCACTTTGAGTGTCGCACGATTGTCTCGGCTCGTAGCTGCAACAATTGAGACAATTGTGCGACACTCAAAGCTAGGTATCTTGCGACAAGTAGCAATTCAGATCACGCTACTGGCATACAACTCCTCCGATTCTAGTCAAAGGGCCCCTACGATGTTGCGTGCTCCTATGCTCGTCCTCGTTTTTCTTAGCTTGTGTTACAGCTCGATGTCATCAATGTCATTGGGTCAAGACAAAGCGCCGTCTGCAAGTCTTGATATTCCGGCGACCGACGAAGGTTTACCGGGCGTTGGCCCGATGCGTAGGTACGATTGGTTCAAAGGGCTTTGGAAAGAGCGGCGTGGCATGTGGGCCAAGCAGGTCGAGCAAGATCAAGGTGCCGTAGTGTTTTTCGGCGATTCGATTACCCAAGGCTGGGGATCGATGGGAAGTACCTTTGAAGGGATGAAAGTTGCCAACCGTGGCATCAGTGGCGATACGACGCGCGGCATGTTGTGGCGACTCAAGGATGACGTTCTTGCATTGAAGCCGTCAGCGGTCGTGATGTTGATGGGAACGAACGATTTAGAAGAAGGTGCTGAAGCCGAACCGATTGCAGCCAATGTCAAATCCATTGTCGCTGAGTTAAAATCGCATAACTTGAAGATGCCCATCGTGCTTTGCAAAGTCTTTCCAAGTTCAGCCAAGGCAAAGCGTCCGGCGGACAAAATCAAGAAGATTAACGAACTGTGTGCTGCTGCAGTTGCTGGCGATACGCAAATAACAGTAGTTGATACCTGGGCATTGTTTGCAAACGCAGAAGGAGATGCCAAGCTGGAAGAGTTTCCTGACTTGCTGCATCCCAATGAAGCAGGCTACACGAAATGGGGCAAAGCACTGCGTCCGGTCTTTGCAACGCTCGGTTTCATCGAGACAGCTCCTGATACCTTCGTACCAGAAACCGGCTTTGTCAGTTTATTCAACGGACGCGACTTGACGGGCTGGGTCGTTATGCCAACCACACCGGCCCAGATTAAGCAAGCTGAGAAATGGAAGAACGCAAGCGATGGGAAGCTGCCTTGGCCGATTATTACTGAACGCACTGAGCTTAAAGGAAAGACATCCAGTCCCGATGGTCGGTATGTTGCCAAGAGCGGTCGCTTGATTGTCACGACGCCGGCTGAGGGAAGTAGAATTCAGCAGCTCTGGACAAGCGAAGAGTTCCCGAAGGATTTTACATTAAAGCTCGAGTTTCGAGCGACGCCGAACGCGGACAGTGGTGTGTTCTTGCGCAAGCCGCAATTGCAATGTCGCGACTATCCTTTGGCAGGGCCGTACAAAGAGTTGGAGAAGTATAAAGAGGGCGACTGGAACGAATTGATCGTCGTTGCCAAGGGCGGTTCGGCTTACTGCACTTGCAATGGCGAAGTCCTTGAAGCGGATTTTAAATTGCCTGAGACCGGCCCGATCGGACTTGAAGGAGACCGTGGCCAGATCGAATACCGCCGCATTCGCATTCGCCATGGCGACAATCTGCTGAGCCCAACTGCGAAAGCCGAGTCATGGCGGTTTGAGACCAAGGATGGCGGCGAAGGCACGATGACGGTTGTCGACGACACGCTAGTTTTTAAAACCACCAAGACCACGGGAACAAACTGGCACGTGCAAGCCTATCAAGGCAGACTGGACTTAGAAAATGGTGCTGAGTATGTAATACGTTTCAAGATGAAGTCACCCGATCATTGCTCGGTGATCTTGCTCGGCTTGGTCAATCAAGACGACTGGCACGAGATCGGCTTGAATGAAGAGCTGAGTCCTGGTGCGGAGTTTAAAGATTTTGAATACACATTCACCGCTCGCGACGTTGTTCCAGGCAACAACCGAATCGGATTTGAACTGGGCAATGACAAGGGGACGGTCATCGTCAAAGAGGTGACAATGACGAAGAAATGAGGACTCGAGAGAGCCCTATTAAGCCACAGAGAGCCTTTATTGACCTTTATTAAGATAGATTTCTGCTGGCTGCTTCAACCGCTCTTCGACCATCTCAACCTGGCAATTTGCATTCAGCTTGCGAAAAAAACAGGTAGGATAGCCTTCATGACAAGCGGCACCTTTTTGGCTTACTTTCAGCAAAATGGTGTCCGCATCGCAGTCGATCAGCACGGAGTGAACTGTTTGCACGTGACCACTTTCCTCACCTTTGCGCCATAGCCGACCGCGACTTCGACTGAAGTAGACGGCACGACCAGTTGCCATTGTCTCTCGAAACGCTTCATCGTTCATCCATGCCAACATCAAAACCGCTCCTGTGACCGCGTCCTGCGCGATTGCAGGTAGAAGGCCACCTGGAACATCAAAATTCGGCCACACGCCAACGTCAATCTTCTCAATCATGATCACAACCTATTTTTGGCTCGCGGAGCTTGCTGAAATCTCGAAACCGACTCGCTGCGACTGGCCTGCATCAATGACCCAATTGTGCGGAGCGACGTTCGCCGTTTCGACGCAGCACATACGCTCGAACTCATCATGCCCGAAGTCGCTCATTCGTTGTGACTTGGCAATCCACGGATTCCAAACGACCGTTGAAGAAGAATTGCGAGGCCGAACCTCGATGCGTCGCGAATTGGCTATGTCTTCGATGGTTACTAGTGGCACGCTGCCACGGTACACGCGATCAGTTTCCTCAGTGAACTGAATTTTGTTTCCGGTCGCCAGATGAATTTCTCCGGTCAGTTGATCGCGGAACTCCGTGTTCTCCAGTCCGGTTAAAAATGCGCGGCGTGCATCGCCCAGTTGGAAGTAAGTATGCAGCGCTATTTCGCAAGGTACTTGGATATCGGCTTCGTTCTGGACATCTAACGTCACGTCCAGCGTTTCACCGAAGACGACTGTCAGTGCAAGGCGACACGGCGCGGATTGATATCCGAGCGTAACCAACACACCGCGATCGGTCAGCTTGCTTTCCTGTACGTTCCACAGCGCGGTCCTCACCAAGCCATGCGCTGGCGCGCTCGCATCCGCTTTATTGGGGCCAAACCATGGGAAGCAAATGGGAATGCCGCCACGAATGGGTTTACCAACTTCGAAGACCGCTTCATTGCTCATGAAAAGTACAGGCTGTGCTTGCGATTTGGGCTGGAACTCAGCAATATGCGAACCGAGTAAGAAAAAACTGCCCGTGCACTTTTCGGTGTCGATCTTACCGTGCACCAATCCGCTTGGATGTGTTTCAAATTTCAATTGCTCGCCAATAGCGAATTGTCGATTGAGTTCTTGCAACATGGATGACTAACTTTAGTTAACTACTAGAGTGTTCGGCCTAATGTCTGGTCTAGGGTGGTATTAATCATGTGGACCGACGGCGCTAGCCGCGGGCTTAGTGAACCGTCGGCGTGAAGCCGCGGACTCCGTGAGCCGACGGCGCTAGCCGCGGTTAAACGAAGTTGTGGTTATAGGGACTGCTACTGTCTCGTCGAATGGATTTGATTTGAGGTGCAAAATTTCGCCTGAATCGTTCTGCGTTGGTGGTCTACAGGTGATTTTGCGTCTCCGACTTCGTTCACCCGCGGCTAGCGCCGTCGGCTCAACCCCGGCTCACGCAAGCACCACAGCATGCGAGTTCTGCATGCGAGTTCTGCATTGGTGGTCTACAGGTGATTTTGCCTCCGACTTCGCTCACCCGCGGCTAGCGCCGTCGGCTCAACCGCGGCTCACGCACGCACCGCTGCGTACGAGTTGTCTGACTATGCCAGTCGCACGGATCGATTGACAGCGATTATAGCGGTAAAGCGGTGAAAGATTAATGATCTACGCTGGAAGGCCCGTGCGACCGATAATTGTCGATGACCTATCGATTGTTTGGACCGCCCGAGGAGCCTGCGATGCCAATACTAAACAAACCACTTACTGCCGCGTTATTGCTCGCCGGGGCTGCGGGTGGTCCGTATGTTCTGTACGAAACCGATGCAGGTCAAGCCGCCCGCAACACCGCCAACCAAACAATCGGTAGTAACCCCACAGCGTCCGGTTCAGGAGTGGCAGCAGGTCCGAGCAGTTCGTGGTGGGGCTCGGCTACAAATAGTAGTGCTGGTGCTTCACAGACAGCGCCGGCTCTATCCGTCACCCAAATCAATTCGCTCGCCGAAGTACTCCGCTTCGATATTCCACCAGCTTGGGTGATGCAGCATTTTCCAACTGTCAATACCGGCGTCGGGGACATGAATCTCGACGGCTTTCGGGTTCCATTGATCACTGGCACCCGGCCGGATGATTTGGTCGGGACGTTGACGTACTACTTCGATCGATTCCAGCGGGTGCAGCGAATTAACATAAGTGCTGTGACGGGCGATCCAACGCGGATTGGAACCGAGATCCAGCGCAATTATCGCTTGCAGCAACAACCTGCGTTGGGTGGCGGTCTTTACACGTCGATGTGGAACGGTACTCCAACGAGTATCCTGAACATCACGCCCGCCACGGTGATCACAGCCGATCAGCAGAACGCGAGGTTCACCGTTTTTCTAGAAGTTAATCAACCTGGATTGCAGTATGGGTTGAGCTCTCAGGCCCAAGCGTTAATACAAGCTGGTAAGCAGTTGAATCGGTGGTAGGGCGTGTCGCTTGGCGTTTGCATTGAAGTTCGCAGGCTTCGCTGGCTAAGGGTCAATCGAAGGCCTACTGCGGCGGATTTTAGGTACCGTCTAGGTTTTCGCTGGTGCAGGCTGCAAGCCGACCTGCGCCGCTGGCTACGGGTCAAACGAAGGCCTACTGCAGGCTACGGGCCAAACGCTAATACTTCAAAAGACCAGAGCATCGCCGAAGCGATCGCGTTCATGCTGTGTCAAGCGATACATGTCGTTGATCAGTTGCATGTCGCATGGGCGTTGTTCAACTTTGCGGCGCGCAAACATCCGATTCTGCGTGGCGGTCATCACATCCGGTGGCAGAGTGGTCATTTGCCCAAATAGCCGTGCATAGTTCACAAAGCTCGGCACGTTGCTGGTCACAAAACCGTACATCATGCTGCATACACCGACAACTTTGCCGGTGAAGATACCGGTGTTGATTGCGGTTTTGCTATAGTCACCCATGACGCATCCGAGGAACTGCATACCGGTCGTCGCCTTCCCACCGGGGTACTCCATGTTGACTGCCCCGTAGGTGTTCTTCAAATCTGAATTACAAGTACCTGCACCTAAGTTAATCCAGCTGCCCAAGTAGCTGTGCCCGAGGAAACCGTGATGTTGCTTGTTGCTAAACGGCTCCACTATTGCAGCTTCTACTTCGCCACCGATTTTGGTCGTATGGCCTAACGATACCGCGTCTTTAATTGCCGCATGTTCTAGAATTTTTGCTTTTGCACCGATGAAGACTGGGCCGCGAAGCAAAGTGTAGGGACCCACATAAGCGTCGTTATCGATGACGATCGGCCCGGCCTGAGTTTCCGTCAAAACATAATCACCTAATCGCGCCCCTGGTGCCAAAAACAGTCCGTCTTTCTGTTGTGTATATCGTCCAGATGCAATGCGATGCTGCAAGCTGTCGTTAATGATCCGCATGTTGGCCGCGATCACCTCGTGAGGGTAGTTCATTAACTTGAGCGAATGCGAGAGAGTCGGTAACTGATGCGCCGCAATCAAAACCGATTCAATGCCCACTGAAGTTCCAGCGGCCAACGCATCCCAACTCCACTTCGGCCGCACCACCGCTGCAATCTGATCGCCATCCCAAACAATGCCTGAATGCTCTGCAGTCATCGCGAGAATCTCGCGAATCGTTTCAAGCGTTTGAATGGAAGGAACGAGTCTCGCGTTGAGCGCAAGTACGGGTGACGGTGCGTTGCTTAATTGCGGATCTCCGAGCTGCCGAACGTGAGGTTGATCCAGTCCGCACAGCGTTCGCAAATGGGAACGAACAAAGCCGACTAGCGGCTGCTGCGTGAGGCTGAGCAGGTCGAGCAGCGTATAAGAACCGACGGTAACGCAGTAAGCTGAACGAGCCGTCGTGATGGGTGCTAGCTGATCTACTTGGGCATCTTCAAAGACTAATATCGACATTGTTTCGGCTCCTTGCCTATTGTCTTAGCGTCTAGTGTCTTAGCGCCGGGTGTCTTAGCTTTATGTTGTCCAAGAGAGTAGCTGGTTTCGTGAGAAACCGGAATGCGAAGTGTATAGTCCGCTACTTCGTCCGGTTTCTCACGAAACCAGCTACTTCATAACCAAGCCTAGCGCGAGCTTCAAACTACGTTGAAGCGCTGCTCGGCAGGCAAATGTCTACTTCGGTGCAATAGTACAAATCATCCGCTTCCCCATCTGCTGAGGATTGGATTCGAGTTTACCGAATTCGAGCAGAATTTTGACTACGTTTTCCATAACGCGTCGGCCTTCTTCAACGTGAGCCATTTCGCGGCCACGAAAAATTACGGAAACTTGTACTTTGTCTTTGTGTTGGAGAAAACCGACAGCCTGTTTGACTTTAAAGCCAATATCATGCTCGCCAGTCTTTGGGCGCAGACGAATTTCTTTCGTCTTCCCATGGTGGCTGGCACTCTGTCCGGCCCGCTTCTTACTTTTTTCGTATTTGTATTTGCCAAAATCCATGATTCGGCAAACAGGCGGCTTTTCGTTTGGTGCTACTTCTACCAAATCGAGCCCAATATCACGGGCGCGGTTTAAAGCCTGTTCAGTTGAGATAATCCCGAGCTGTTCACCTTCTTCGCTAATAACTCGGACTTGAGAAATTCGAATCTGGTTATTGATCCTCGTCTGATTCTGCGTCGGCTGATTGCGTTCGGTCCTTTGATCATTTCCTGGTGGAGACACGTGGTTGGTTCACCCCTTTCTTTTGGTGTAGCGGCGATGCACAGCTCGTCCTCAATCGCGCTTCCCGATCGATTTTCGAGCAATACGTCATCCACCCCGCGATAACAAATCGCGAGCGCATGACGTCGTGGCCGCCGTAAAGTTTAGCACATGCTAAGTTGCAAGGCTTACAGTGGTGCTAAGTATCACACAAAATAGACCGCTGAGTCAATATATTCAGCCAGTAATTCGCGTTAGACAGCACCAAACGTACGCAGCAAAGCAAGTTTCGCGCCGCTTCTGAGCAAGAAAACGGGCAAATTGGGGAAAACCGGCCTTGCGAAGCGTAGGAATTTGCTTGCGAGTTTAGGATTTTATTGATTCACTAAGCTGACCGCGTTGCCCATCCGGCCGCAGCGTTGCAAAAGCTGCTTAAATCGAAGCGCGACTTCCGTTGTCATCTGAGCACTCTCGATCCGCCAGCCCCAATTACCGTCCGCTTGGCCAGGCACGTTCATCCTCGCGCTATTGTCCAGGCCCAACAAATCTTGAAGCGGCAATATGATTGTGTTGGCATTGGATCCAACAACATCAGTGACCGCTTGCCAGTATGCGTCTGGAGCCGTTACGTCCAAATACGCGTCCAAGATGTCTTCGCCCGGCTTGAAGCGCGAGGCCCTGGAATTCAACCAGCCAACAATCGTGTCGTTATCATGCGTGCCTGTATACGCAACACAATTCTCTGGATAACTCTCTGGACGATGGTAACGACCGCCTTCATCATCGAACCCGAATTGAAAGACTCGCATACCAGGAAAATCCAGTTCCTCGCGCAACTGATGAACTTCATCGGAGATCAATCCGAGATCTTCCGCAACGATCGGCAACTGACCTAATTGATGCCTTGCCGACTGGAACATCGTTGCTCCGGGACCTTTTACCCAACGGCCATCGACGGCTGTCGCCGCTGACGCGGGCACTTCCCAGTAAGCTTCGAAGCCACGGAAGTGATCCAGCCGAATCGAATCATAAAGTTTTAAACTATGCCGCAGCCGCTGGACCCACCAACTGTAATCGTCGCGAGCCAAGACATCCCAGCGATAAAGCGGATTGCCCCACAGTTGCCCAGTCTTTGCAAAATAATCCGGCGGAACTCCCGCGACGACCAGCCGCTTGCCTGCTTCATCCAAGTAAAAGCAATGTTGGTTAGCCCACACATCGGCGCTCTCATAAGCAACAAAGATTGGCAGGTCACCCAGCAATTCAATCTTGAGCTCGTTCGCCAACCGCTTCAGTGCCCACCACTGACGATGGAAAATGAATTGAGTAAATTTCTCCTGCTCAATGCCCTGCGACAATCGCAATCGCCAGCGTTCGAGGGCCGTCGGCTCGCGCTGCACCAACTCTTGCGGCCATCGACTCCAATCGGTCGTTCCAAAACTCTCCGCCATCGCTACGAACAATGCGTAGTCTTCCAACCATTCTTGCTGGTCTAAGCAAAAGCGGTTCAATTCGCCTTGCAAACCTCCGCGGCTCTGTTCAAACTTCTGGAAGGCTAGCTTCAGCAACTTGGTCTTCGCCGAAATGACTTGACCATAGTCCACCGACTTGTCGCTTAACTGCGGATAGCCTGCCAAGTCATTCTCGTGAAGCAAACCATCGGCGACTAGATCATCCAAGCTGATCAGTAGAGGGTTCCCAGCAAACGCAGACAGCCCAGAGTACGGCGAATTGCCCGCAGCCGCTGGCACTAACGGGAGCACTTGCCAAATTTCGGCACCTGCATCGCTTAAAAATTTTACAAAGCTCCGCGCGCCTGCTCCGAAATCACCGATACCAAAGCGACTTGGAAGGGAAGTGATGTGAAGCAGTAAACCTGCGCGACGAGTAAAGTGCATGGCTTCGGTTCTTGACAAAGTACTTTTATTGAGCCGCCGTTCTAACACTAGCTTAGCGGATTGCGCACAATTTCAAAGACCGCGCAGGAAGTAAGCCGCTGGCGCTAGCCACGGGTCGTGAAGTTGAGGACTCGGCATAACCCAGTGACTGTCAAAGGCCCAACGACATTGATCGAGCGAATTGCCATTGGAAAAACTACTGTGAACGTATAGCTCGTGAGCCGCTGGCGCTAGCCACGGGTGAACGAAGTAGGCGACTGCACATAGTCGCGAGACTTTCAAATGCCCAACGACATTTGGTAAAGCAAATTGGCATTGGAAAGACTTTTGGTCGATGCGCGAGTATAACTTCGTTCACCCGCGGCTAGTGCCTTTTGATGTTGCACATATTGATTTGTGTGCCACTGGCTGCCCCCGCAAATTCCGGATTTATATTCGACTCTACGGGGCAAGGCCAGTGAAACGGAGTATGTGACTCTAACTACCGTTACCGGTGCCAACGCTAACTTACTCGCCGTGAAAGTTGTCGAAGTTTGGACGCAAGTGAAATTCCAACCGTACAAATTCATGCGGCATCGCGGTGGTTGATTTCTGATTGGTAGAGCCGCTAAGTGCGACGTTGATTACTTCGGTCACCATTGTGCAAAGCGGCCACGCATCTGAATGTAAGGTTTTTATTCGAACCCA
>JANODD010000127.1:0-48391 GCA_031412515.1 Planctomycetia bacterium
ATCCCTTCGAGAATCGGCGATCGAACTGGTCCAATACTCAGAAACTAGCAACCACACTTGCGCTACCCACCAACCACTGAATTCACAACACTCCTACAGCCACCCTGCGAAAATGGCTGATTCTTAATTGCGATTGATAGATGAGATGGACAAACAGAATTCGAGAACGCTAGACAGTTGGTTTTCGCAGAACTGATCTAGAAGAGCGTCGATGTCGCGGCGCTGCTTCAGATATGCGTTGAGGTCGGAGAGGCGAGCTAGCTGCTCGTCGTAATTTGGAAGTTTTGGGGCATTCCCCAAGGCCCATTGCCCCATAGCATCGTCATAAGACGTTGCTGTTTCATCGGTTGCGAAAAGGTCTCTTCTGGTTTGGGACCAGAGGGTCGTAGGTTCGAATCCTATCACCCCGACTTTTTTCAAAATCAAGCCCTTTGGCGAGTACGTCAAAGGGCTTTCTCATTTGTACGTAAAGACTTACGTCGTCCAATCGATAGTTCAAACAGAGGATTTCGAGGATCTGACGTTTCTCTGGGTAATTTGCCGTAAGCCATTTGTCTCTAAGGGTTTGCGAGAGTTCAAACACCTTCACTGCCAAATCGACCATTTCGTGGTGTGATCGGTCTGCTGCCTCCATGCGAAGCTTGATGTCGGATTTGCTTGGGGGAAATACGCAGGCTGCAAGTGGTGTCCTGGTTTACTGGTGGGTTCCCCATATCTTTCGCTAGCCGGGGAAAGGCTAATTGATTTGGTGGTTGGGCTAATTAGATTGTGGCCGTTCGGAGAATTGTACGCGGTGTGCGCTTACTTCATGCGAAATACTCACTCGTGATGGCACTTGCTTCTTTGAGCTGGCAGCGAACGACTTGCGCTTTCAAATGGAAAACGAGGCGGGAT
The DNA here is from genome assembly GCA_031412515.1 of Planctomycetia bacterium. Classification (GTDB taxonomy): domain Bacteria; phylum Planctomycetota; class Planctomycetia; order Pirellulales; family Pirellulaceae; genus Aureliella. Next base: position 895 of record JANODD010000127.1, read on the forward strand.
AGGACCGACACCTTGGGCTCGCGGTGCCTCAGGTTTTGGGTTTTACGCCAAGCCTCTAAACTTAGATTACTTCGCGAATTGAAGCTAAACGCGCCTGCATTTCATTCCAAGATGGAAATCGTCCAAAGCAAAGCACTCGGCATTGTGCTTCGTATTCTGTCGACAATGTTGCGGCCAGTTCCGGTGGTGGGAACAACGCATCGCTTTTGGAGAATCTCACGTCTGGCGGCGGAACATAGCTTTTCGAAAAATGAGTGCGGCTAATTTGGTCGTAGTCGGCTTTGATCGTTGAATACTCGGCGGAAGCAAGCATTGCTGTTACCTCTGGCCGATCAGCGAGACAAAACAAATCGTAATAGTGCCTTGCATAGCCACCAATTGGTATGCGCGTTCGCTTGAAGTTATCCACCCTCGCATGGATTGCAAACAATTTTTCGACAAACGTCCTACGGAAATGTAAAAGCCGCATTTCAAACGGCCCTTCGTCCTCTGCTCCGAGACTTACCCCGGTTTCTGCGAGGAACTGTCCAATGTACGACTGCAAACGAATGCGCTCCGTTGGCTCGCGGCCACTGGCAGTTCCGATTTCCACAAATACACGATTGCGAATATCCCCGGTGCCTTCGAATATCTGTCGGTATTCGAATCGGTCATTACGTCCAAAGCCGCCAATGGTCTGGCTTTCTTCTTTGACGAAGGTCAAAGCTGCATGCTTTGCAATAGCTTCAGTGACTTTCTTTAATTCAATTCGCGATCGATTGCTCTTTTTCCTAGCGGTGGATCAAAGGCATCCGGGTCAAGGAAAATGTCGACGTCTTCTGAGAATCGTTCGATTAGCCCCCAGCCTTTCGACAAACTGGTTCCACCTTTGAAGATAATGAGTCCGCCCGCCGTCGCTTCAAGGATTCGCAAGGCCTCAGTGACATAATAGTCCTTTTCGATGATGGACTCGCGCAATCCCCTCGCCCGGAAATATTCGGCGGCACGAATTATGGCTTGTCAAAGTCTGGATGTTTGAAGAGCTTCATTTCTGTTTGCGCTCCTTGGCCTGCCATTTCCTGGAGTGTTCTAAGGCAGACAGTATGCCAAAGTCGAATCGTGAAAGAGGGTTCAAACTCCTTCGAATTATTGCCAATTTGCTTTTTGGCGTTCCAAGCTGCTCGGCGATTGCACCGAGCATAGCTCGGACCCGAGGCGGCTCAGCGTCCGCGATCTTTAACAATCGAGATAGCCGTCCCTTCTCATTTGCAAGCATAAGAAGCCGTGACGCTGTTCCTTCAGGAGACAGTTCGCTGTTTGCTCCGTGATTGCGAAGGAAATCCAGGAAAGCCGCATCCTCTTGAGAAAGCTGTCGCCACGACTCTGGACGCCGGGTATGAATGACGGTGTCTTCGCCAACGATCAAACGAGGTAAGCTCGGTCCATCGGTAGAAACTTCGATGCGGCCCGGATTCTGCGTGGTAAATCCCAATAGGTTCGCGGCTGAGATACCCGAAGGGAAAACGCCTTTACGTCGAATCGGCAGACTGCGAAGGTGGCTGCGGTTGGGTTTGCTTTCTCCGAATGCGGTTTGGCGCGAGCGGTAGTAGAGCCCCTTGCCTAATCGCTGAATGAATCCTTGTCTCGATAAACGCGACAAAGTCTGAGCGACAGCAGCGGATGGCAAGCGGTCGAAGTCAGCAAACCGCCAAACGCGTTCTCCTCCTGACTCGATCATCGAGCGGATTGTTTCAGCCGTTGGCTTTGGCGTCGAAATCGTTGCGGTGGCTTTGGATCTCATACTGAAAGTATTACCTTGAAGCCCCGAATCGTCAAGTTTTTTTGCTGTAAAACATGACACATTCCTTTCCGTTGAGCGGTAAATGGCTGCAATTACGGTCAATTTTCGTCCACGCGAATCAACTGTTCCCGCTATTCCCTTGTCCAAACGCATTCGAGTAATCGGCAGTTTGGTAGATTGGCCACTGTCTGAAACGGTCAGGGCATTACTGGCATTCGTCGAGCCCCAACGCGCTTGACAGCCACCGAATGCGATCTATAGTGAACTAGTGATCTAGATCAGTTGTCGCCCCCATGTCTTGATTCGAGAGGTTTCCATGATTGTCGACGCCAAGAGCATCGTCCCCGTCTACCGTCAGATCGTAGAGCAAGTCTGCGACGCTATCGGTACGGGCGTCTACCGAGCGGGTGAAGCACTGCCTTCGCAGCGTGCATTGGCCGTCGAGCTCCGCGTTAATCCTAACACGGTGCAGCGAGCCTTTGACGAGCTGATGCGTGATGGCGTGATTGAGTCACGACGGGGTCGCGGCGTATTCGTTGTCGATCGCCAACGCCTCATGCCACAGGGAGAAGCGGAGAACTCGTGCGAGTTCATCTTGGCGGGTGCGATTGACGCTGCACTAGACGCTGGGATGATGCCATCTCGCCTTCGGGAATTGTTCGAGTCCGCGCTTCGCACTCGGCTGTCCACCCTGAGGAGCCAACCATGATAGAGACTACCGATCGTTCGCCAGCGCTGGTGGTCGAAGGGCTTACGCGGCGCTACGGAGCCGCTGTCGCGGTAGAAAATCTCTATCTTACTGTCCCTCGCGGCACGGTGCTGGGACTGCTCGGCCCCAACGGGGCTGGAAAGAGCACGGCGCTCCGCATGATCATTGGTCTATTGCGACCGACCTCAGGAACAGTTCGCGTGCTGGGTCTCGATCCGTTTCAAAAGCCCAGTCAAGTGCGCCAGCAGATAGGCTATGTACCGGAAACGCCGCAAATCTATCGTTGGATGACGGTTCTCGAAGTCCTCCGGTTTTGCCGCGCTTTATATGTGGGATGGAATGACCAGCAGGCGGAACTGATGCTCGACACGTTTCAACTGCCGTCGAGCCGCCGCGTGCGGCAGCTCTCGAAGGGGATGCTGGCCAAGCTGTCGCTAGTCATTGCCTTGGCGCACGAACCCCAACTGTTAATACTCGACGAGCCCCTTTCGGGACTTGATCCGCTGGCCCGCGACGAATTTCTCGACGGTGTCCTTTTGGGGCTATGCGGGGGCGAGCGGACTGTTATTTTTTCCAGCCATCAACTCGACGAAGTCAATCGGCTTTCGGACTCGGTCGCCGTGCTCCACGCGGGCCGGCTGCTCACACATTGTCCGCTCGACGAGCTGCGTTCGGCGAAGCGCGTGCGCGCAGTACTACTCGACGGCCGGCTGCCATTGCAACCGCCCCGAGAAGCCGTCTGGCAGCAAGTAAATCGCCGGGAATGGTCGTTGACAATATATCCATTTTCCCATGAAATCCTGGAACGTCTGCAGGCGACCAATCCTATTCAGCGGATCGACGTGGACGATCTCAGCCTGGACGACATCTTTAAAGATCTCATTCGCGGCCAGAACTTGAAGACGCCCCTGGAGACTGTTTCATGATAAGTGCGCTGATTTGGAAAGACGTTCGCATCAACCGCCTGCCGTTGCTAGTCGGTGCGTTTCTGCTCGTGGCTCCTTACCTCGTCGTTGGTGTGGCAGTGACCCACATGCCACTCTGGCAAGAAGCGACGGCGGCCAGCGCCTGGGCCGTTCTGTTAGCCACCGGTGGACACTTCAGCATCATGTGTTCCCAGCCGACGCTCGCGATCCTAAGCGGCAATCTCATCGCAGTCGAGCGCGGCGACCGCTCAGCGGAGTTCCTAGGCTATCTGCCACCGTCACGGGGCATGGTGCTCTTCAGCAAGGCTGTTGTTCTAGCGGGGGTTTTCTCTATGGTCTGGGGACTCAATCTGCTGATGCATGCGACCGCCTTCTGGCTTTCGCCTGACACCGATGCGGCTCGCGATCTGACCTCGCACATGCCCTCACTGGCGCGGTTTGCGGGCCTCGGAATGCTTGCGGCCGGTGTGGGCTGGTGTGCTTCGGCGAATGTCGACAATAGCGGTCCCGCGGTAGCCCTGGGGCTGGCTGCGCCGGCGGTCCTGTTCGGCCTGCTAAAAGCCACGAACTCGGCCTTCAATATGCCACACGACCTGAGTTTCGGGGCGGTCTACTTCACGCTGTGTCCGATTATCGCGGCCGTGTGCTTTTTGATTGGGACGATTTCCTATCTCCGTCGAGTGGAGCCATAATGCGATTTCATTTCCAGCTGGCATGGGTACTAGCCGTCCTGATCGGTACCGGCTGCGGTCACCCGGCCGACAGCGTGTTGAATCGGCCCAGGCTGCGCGTCGCACCGGCGGTGCTAGACCAGTATGTTGGAACATATCGCCTCGCCTCCGGTACTCACTTTCCGGTGGTCCGTGATGGCGATCGACTACTTGGTGGGACGCCCCCCCAAGAGCTTTTCGCCGAAACGACCCGAAAGTTCAGCTCGAATCAGCTATCAGGCGAATTTAATTTTGAACGCTCCGGACCAGGGTCGGAAGTTACGCTCCGTCGCCGGCTGGGCAAGCGCGATGAACCGTGCCCACAAATCAATCCGAACGTCGTTGCTGATCCCACCCGTCGGGTTACTGTCGGCAACTTTAAACTCCGCCTGTTGATTGCCGGAACCGGCGGTCCAACCATCGTCCTGGAAGACGGAATCGGCAACGGCATTGAAATGCAGGCTGAATTGCAGGCCCAATTTGCGAATGTCTCGACGGTCGTGGCCTACGATCATGCAGGGACCGGCGGCTCCGATCCGGGTCCGTTGCCGCGCGACGCCCGGCGAATCGCTCACGAACTGCGCCTGGCACTTCAGAACGCCGACTTGCCTCCCCCCTTCCTTTTGATAGGCGGTTCTATCGGTGCGGACTATGTTCGCATCTTTGCTCACGAATTTCCGAAGGAGACGGCCGGGTTAATTCTGCTCGATCCGACTCCGGACTGGGAACGACTGATAGCATGGGCAGAGGTGCATGCTCCCATCCGCGTAGAAATGTACCGGCAGTTTGCCCGCGACAGCGAAGCTATGATGGACCGACTGATGAGCGTACAAGAGCCCGGACGTACTGCAGAATGGGCGGCGTTGGAAACCACCCGGGCCGATGCCCAGCGGGCGGTTCCTTTGGCTGATATTCCTATCGTTCAGATTACGGGAGCCGGCGGACGGCAAACCATTCCGGCCATCGACGACAAAATCCGCTTCTTCGACGCCTGGCTACAACAATACCTGCCATCAGCAAAACATGTTCTCGCGCCGCACAGTGGCCACTCCGTTACGACCACCGATCGGCAACTCATTTTCGAGGAAGTGCAGCGAATGTTAACGATGCTACGGCCACCCACAGGCAAGCCATAGACCAGGGTGCTGCGGTCCACCTAAGCACGTTTCCTGGCTGGTATATCGCGATCAACTGCGCGAGCGAGATTAACAATTCAAATATCGGCTCTTTTTCGATTGTCCAGGGATCAAACTTGGCTAAAACTGCGGCCCGAAAGTTCTTTGAACTATACAAAACTCGAATCGTGGAAAAGATTAAATAAAATGAGTTCCTTGGGCTCAGCAGCGCGTGCGTATGCGTCTTCGCTGAACTCCCGAGAATGCGCTTGATCGCCAGTGATGAACAGCATTGGATGAGGCGAGATCGTCTCGATGTCATTGAACGGGTAGAAGTTCATGAACTTGATGGCACTGCTCAGCGTCGGATGTGTCGTGAGTTCAGGTGACAAACCCTTGGGGGGAAACTCGCCGCGCGTGGTACTGTAGAAGTCGAAAAACTCTCGCTGAATGGGATGGGTTTCTTCTTTCAGCTCATGAACGGTCCCGCTGGTGTATTCAGACTTACCTCCGCTGAAATCCACGTAGCGTTGTTCTTTTCGGCCATTGGATCAGAAAATTGCAAAGCTCGACGGCAAATCGTGGATCCCCTCCCAAAAAAGTTCAACTGGTGTCTTGTCACCCCGACATTAAAAAACCTTTGGAAGAGTTCGCTCCTCCAAGGGTTTTTTCGTTTTCGGTCAGCGATCCGTACTGCGGTTCGGGTTCGCTGCTCCTAAAAGTGGCGGATGAAGCGCGGACGCCAGTGACGTTGTACGGGCAGGAGAAGGACTCGGCGACCAGCAACCTGCTGCGGATGAATATGATCCTGCACAACAACCCGACGGCACTGGTGGCTCAGGGGAATACGCTGACAGATCCAAAGTTTAAAGATGGCGATACGGTCAAAATGTTTGATTTCGTCGTCGCCAATCCACCGTTCTTCGATAAGCGCTGGAGCAACGGGCTCGATCCGCTGAACGACCCTTTCGATCGCTTTACGGGCTTCGGCGTACCGGATGGGAAACAAGGCGACTACGCTTATCTGCTGCACGCTCATTTTCATGGCACCGAAGTCGCCAAGCCGATTCCGTCGTACCAGACCTACAAGGGAACGGTGTTTCAGTTGGTCGATCAAGCGATCGACTTTGTGATGTCCAAGATCGCTGCCCGCGTGGGCACGCGTTCCAAGAGCGCCCAAGCACCTGTAACGTACGAGATCCCACGCGACGTGGTGGCGGAGGGTATCGTCAATGCCGTGGCTCATCGCGATTATGCCAGCAACGCCAGCGTGCAGGTGATGCTGTTCTCAGATCGGCTGGAGATTACCAACCCGGGGCGGTTGCCTGGCAGCTTGACGTTTGAATCATTGCGGCACCCGCACAACTCAGTACCGCACAATCCGCTGATCGCTGAGCCGATGTATCTGACGCAATACATCGAGCGGATGGGTACTGGAACCGGCGACATGATTCGGCAGTGCCGCGAAAACGGACTGCCTGAACCAACATTTGCGTACCGCGACGGGTTCGTGCTGATCATCGCCCGGTCCACCCCGGAAGTCGGTGTTTCGACAGAAACTTCGGGGAAAACTTCGGGGAAAACTTCGGGGAAACGCCTTGGGAAAACTGCCCGAGCCATAGTTGATTTGATGGCAGAGACACCCGAAATCACGATTCCGGAACTAGCCGAAAAACTGTCGCGGTCCGAGCGAGCGATCGAGCTTCAGATCAACAAACTCAAAGATGAACTTGTCATCGGGCGCGTCGGACCGGCCAAAGGTGGCCACTGGGAGATTTTAGAATGAGTGTTGGCAAGTCCGAACGTACTACCCAGGATCGCGTTATCGAACTGTTTCACAAGGAGCTCGGCTATCGGCTCTTGGGGAACTGGACTGACCGCGTCGGCAACAGCAACATTGAAGAATCGCTGCTTGCACCATGGCTGAGCAACAGTGGCATAGCCCTGATCAAGTCAGCCGCGCGATCTACCTGCTGCGGACTGAGGCGGACAACCACAACCGATCGCTGTACGACAACAACCAAGCGGTCTACAGGATGCTACGGTATGGCGTGCCGGTCAAGGTCGAGGCTGGTAAGGTCACCGAAACGGTTCACTTGATCAACTGGAAAGAACCGACGAAGAATGACTTTGTGATCGTCGAAGAGGTGACGCTCAGGCTCGCGAGCAGATCATCAAGGCGGCGCTTTACGGTGTTCTCCAGGACATCGCGGAAGTCGAGCGGATCTTCCTGATCATCAAAGCGCAGAGCGAATATTAATGGTGACGAAGATCCAGCTAGGTGCGTTCGAAGCGGACGTCATTTTCAAGGACATCAAGAACGTCCATCTCAGCGTCCATCCGCCGATAGGCCGCGTGCGGATCGCTGCGCCGACGCGTATGAAGCTCGACACGATTCGCGTGTTCGCAATCTCAAAGCTGAGTTGGATCAAACAGCAGCAGAAAAAGATCCTGGCTCAGGAGCGCGAGACGCCCCGTGAGTACTTGGATCGCGAGAGTCATTATGTCTGGGGCAAGCGGTACTTACTGTCCATCATTGAGCACGACGCTCCGCCGTTGATCATCCGGAAGCACAGCAAGATGTTGCTTCACGCTCGCGCTGGCACAGATTCCGACCGGGCACACGAGATTGTTGACCAGTGGTATCGGGACCAAGTGAAGAGCGCAGTCCCCGACTTGATCGCCAAATGGGAACCTTTACTTAAGGTCAAAGTGTCTCGATTCTTCGTTCAGCGGATGCGCACTCGCTGGGGCAGTTGCAATCCGGAAGCCGCAAGCATTCGCCTGAACACCGATCTTGCCAAGAAGCCCCGAGAATGCCTGGAGTACATCGTGGTGCACGAGATGGTCCATTTGCTCCAACCGACCCACAACGCCCGCTTCATCGCACTGATGGACCACTTCATGCCCCGCTGGCAGCATCACCGCCAAACGCTCAACCGCTTGCCTCTACGCCACGAAGAGTGGGACTACTAACAGAGGTTAACAGCGATTCGAGATCTAGCAACAATCGGGTATAACCTGTCGTGGTTTGACACATCAAATTCGCTGTTTTCTAATACCCAAAAGCCGAGATTCTATAACTCGCTCTTTTCCTATCATCGACGCTCCCAGATGACCTTTCAACGCAAAACTGGCGGTCGAAACGCCAAACTGTTCGCTGGGTGCCCAGCTTGGTTAACACACGGGGCGTTGAATTGGCGTTTGACATAGCACCCAGTGTTGGTTTGCACCCTATTCTTGCCAGAAATGTGGTAAGTGAAGACTTGCGTCAGCATCCCAACTAAATGCGCGTGCAGCTAGAACATATCGTTACACCAAAGTAAAAACTATCGCTCGGTTCCTCATGGACTGTCCTTATTTTTTAGCCCTATTGCGCGCAAATCACCGATATTTTGAAGGGTCACGGCGGCACGTTTATTGCATTGCTCGATCGCCGACCTGTCGATGGGCACTTTGCTCACTCGATGTCTGGCCACAAGTCCATCATAAGGAACCCTTTGATGTCACGTAAATTGTATCAGCTGATTGGCATTGCGTCCCTGAGCGTAGCCGCACTCATGATTGTCACAAGCTCCGCTTCGGCTGGACATCGTCACCGCCGCGCTAAAAACAACAATTGTTCCAGCGCATATTCTGGAGGTGGATACGGATCGAGTGGATCTTCGATGGGATACGGATCCAGTGGGTCTTCCATGGGATACGGAGGATCCTCGGTGGGATACGGAGCGTCCTCGATGGGCTGCGGATCCAGCGGATCCATGATCGGCTCCGGTGGATCTTACAGCGGCTCCGGCGGAGGCATGAATTACGGAAACACAGGTTCCTATGGCGGCGGCTACAACGGTTCAACGTACGGTGGTGGCTACGGCGGGTCGATGTACGGCGGCGGCTATGGCAACAGTGGTTACGGTTACAACGGCTATAACTCTGGCGTCGCAGCCGGCGCAAACGTCGGTGGTGCCGTGGGTCAAGCTATCGGCGGTAACACAGGCGGAAATATTGGGGCCGCCGTTGGAGCTGCCGCTGGGGCCCGATAGTTAGAGTGATGCTTCTTAGCGATCACCTGAACAGGACAATGAGATACTAAAAGCTTCCGGCACAGTGAAAAACGCTCACTGGAAAGTTTGCGGCTTATAGCCATGAACATTTGTGGCAAATGTTCTACAATCTCGCACATAAGTCGTATTAACGCCGAGACGTAAAGACGCCCACTTGTTGCACTTGCGGAGCGTCACAAAGTATGGAAAATCACGGCTCAGTTGGCAGGGATCGCCAGCAGAGTCTAGAGGTCGGCGATGGCAATGGATTGCACCCGCGATGGATCGCACGGTAGGAATCCACTTTGATCGCTGGATGGAATTAGGGCCGCTCAGGAAACTGAGCGGCTTTCGTTCTTTTTAGGCAAATGGACAAGAAAAATACCAGCGAACCCACAATCTGGGAATTGCAGCCTAGATGCAAACGCAGCTTGACAAATACCAGCAACAAGCCCTGTGTCGAATACTGCCATGACTAAACTCCCAAGCCCCCCTGGAAGTCGTTCGCTGCTTCTATCTTCACGGGATGTCGCGAAAAGAAAATACGCTGCGGCGAACAGAACTCGTACGACCGCGTAAAGTATTGAAATCAACGGCTGTAACAGCGGCGGCCAGCACTTGGACAGTTGCAGGTCGACTCCGCCGCTGCTACAGCCATTGATATCAATACTAGTGGGTTCGCTGGTATTTTTTTATTGTCCGTTTGCCTTAGTTACTGCAATATTTGCCTGTTCCCGGCATTCGCAACATTGTCGACGTGCGTCGACCGAATCTACGTAACCGTTGCAACTTTCACAGCGATGCAATGCTCTCGCCCGCGCATCAAATTCAGCTTGCAAATGTCGCAAGTGTATTGCCAGTTCAGCCTCGGATAAGACCCGTTTTCGGATGTCTGGCAACGCAGCGTCCGGTTCAGGGTCGAATAAAAATAGTTGGCTTGTCACGGGACGCTCGAGTCTGAACCATTAGCAATTGCCTGAAATCGTGATCGCTATTTTTATGTGTTTCCCAACATGGTTCACAACGCTGTTGTAGCTTGTTGCCTGCCGCTCTACAACGTTAGCCTTCAATTTGACATAAAAAACACCATAAGCGAAGGGGAATCTCGTTCGCCTGACAGTCTCACTATAGTGCCAGGCGCGTGAGTTTACGGTATATTTGCATGCGTAGTAGCATTACTGGTGATGTTCCTGTTGATGTTGGCGAATGATGTAGGAGTTGCTGTGGCGAGTCAGTCGAAATCGATGGAATCTCTTCCTTCTGACGAAGCGGCATTGGTGCAGTTGAGCACTGCGCTGGCTGGCATTCGCGCTCAACTTGAACGTGTAATCGTTGGCCAGCAGGATGTGATCGAACAATTGCTGGTCGCGATGCTAGCTGGAGGCCATTGTTTGCTCGTGGGCGTGCCAGGACTCGCCAAAACGCTGATGATCTCGAGCCTCGCTAAGGCCATCGCGCTGGAATTCAATCGCATTCAATTTACTCCGGATTTAATGCCGGCCGACATTACGGGCACTGAAGTCATTCAAGAGGATCGCAACACCGGTGCGAGGACGTTTCGCTTTATCGCTGGTCCAATCTTTGCCAACGTGATTCTTGCCGACGAAATTAATCGTACACCACCCAAAACCCAAGCGGCTTTGCTGGAAGCGATGCAGGAGAAACAGGTCACCGCGGGCGGTAACCGGCATTCGCTTCCTCGTCCGTTCTTCGTCCTTGCGACTCAGAATCCGATTGAACAAGAAGGAACTTATCCGCTGCCTGAGGCTCAACTCGATCGCTTTATGTTCAACGTGTTAGTTACCTATCCCAGCCAAGCAGATGAGCTGGAGATAGTTCTGCGAACGACCAGCGACGTATCGCAGGAGTTGACAACACAAATCAGTGGCCAAGAGCTGCTGAGCCTGATGCATGTGGTGCGCCGAATCGCGATCACGCCGCATCATGCCTTGATCGCTACGCAGTTAGCTCGATTGACGCGACCCGATGACGACCAAGTGAGCGACCGTGTCAAACGCTGTGTTCGATGGGGTGCGGGGCCGAGAGCGAGTCAGTACATTGTGCTGGGCGCGAAGGCACGGGCGGCCATGCACGGTAGTCCCGTGGTTCGTCGCGAGGATATCATCGCCGTTGCTCCTGCAGTTCTTCGTCATCGCATCAAATTGAATTTTCAAGCTGAAGCAGAAGGTTTTTCGGTCGAACAAATTATTCAGGAGATCATCCAAGAAGTGGACAAGTCGCTCGATTCCAGTCAGTCTCGCGATGGAATCGCAAAAGTGCTGCGAGCGTGAAAGCTATCGCGTGAACCCATCGCAAAAGTACTTTGATCCTGAAACTCTGGCAAGGATTCGGCCGCTGGGTTTGCGAGCCCGTACACTGGTCGAAGGAGTGCTTGGGGGCCTTCATCGCAGTCCGTTGCGCGGGCACTCGATCGAATTTGCCCAGCACCGTGAATACGTTCCGGGAGACGACTTGCGACAAGTCGACTGGAAGGTCTACGCTCGGAGCGATCGGTATTATCTAAAACAATACGAAGACGAAACGAACTTGATCGCTTACTTGTTGCTCGACACTAGTGAGAGCATGCAGTATCGCGGTGCGAACAGTCCGCTCACAAAACTTGAATATGCGCAGTTGATTGTTTTTAGTCTCGCTTACCTCGTGATCACCCAACAAGACTCTGTTGCGCTGGCGACGTTTTCATCGGAGCTCGATGGCTGGTTGCCGCCCAGCGGAAGTGCGAGTTACCTGGACGATATCATTCGCATGATGGAGTCGGCGCCGAGTGGCCAGCGAACGGATCTGCCGAAAATTGTTGAATTGGCGGCCCAGCGTTGTGGCAAACCGGGCGTGATCGTGCTCGTTAGCGATTTACTGGACGATCAAGAGCGGTTATTGACTGCACTGAAACGACTGCGGTATCAGCGACATGATGTGATCGTGGTTCATGTGCTCGATGAAAGTGAGCTGACGTTTCCATTTGATCGTTCAACGCGTTTTGAGGGACTTGAGGGACTGCCTGAAGTGGTCGCGGATCCGCTGTTGATCGGCGGTGCCTATCGAAAGGCGATGGCGGCATTTTGCACTGAAATCGAAGTCGGTTGTCAGCATCTTGGCGTCGATTACCATCGCATGAAAACGAACGAATCCTTAGCGGCAACGTTACCTCCTCTGCTGGCGCGTCGCTTGGCGCAAAGGGGTTAGCGTGGACGGATTGAATCTAATCGGCGTCGCTGGTTTTGCGAGTGCATGGATGTTGCTGTGGGCTACCGCAGCGGCGATTCCAATCGTGCTCCATCTACTCAATCGGCGTCGTCAGCAAACCATTTCATGGGCAGCGATGCGACTGCTTCTCCAAGTCATCGAAAAACAATCTAAACGAGTGCGATTCGAGCAGTTGCTTTTACTACTGCTGCGTACCCTGATCTTGCTAACACTTGGAATTGCACTAGGGCGACCGTACTTCACGCCGCAAACCTTAGGCGAGACTTTGGCGGCACAGCGACCTCCAAGGCTATGGATCTTGGTGCTCGACAATTCCTATTCGATGGGCTACCGCGATGAACAGGGAACGCGGTTCGCCGCCGCACAGTCAAGAGCCTTGGATATGGTACGAACGTCAGTCCGAGGCGATGCGTTTTGTTTAGTTACGCTGTCCTCGCCAGCAGAACCGATCATCAATCGCCCCACTTTTGATTCCGATTATGTGACCACGGCAATTCAAAAGGTCAACTTGCTTGACGGCGGTGGAGATCTTAACAGCGTGTTGACTCAAATCAACGAAATCATCACGGGCGCTGGGCGCAATCTTGACTCACCCACTGATATTCATGTCGTATTTCTCAGCGATTTTGGTCAAGATACTTGGCAAGAAGCTTTAGGAAGTGGGCGTTCGCAACGACCGCTGAAACAACTTGCCGCGGCTCATACGCTGGTGTACGAGCCCATCTTTGGACCATCGAACATGGTGTTACCAAACATTGCGATGATGGCAATGACAACAATGGCGACGCGCGCGCTTAAGGACCGTCCGCTGGATGTCGAAGTGACTGTTACCAACTTTGGAGAGGCCGAGGCTAGGCAAGTACCGCTGCAGTTGGGTGCCAATGGTCAGACCGTAACGTCGCAGTTCATCGATTTGCCAGCAGGTGCGACGCGCGTCGTGCATTTGAACTTGCAACCGAGTGCAGCCGGCTTAATGTCAATCTCAGCGAGTCTGCCGGACGATCGACTTGTCGCGGACAATCAGCGGCAAACTGTAATAGAAGTTCGCAGTGAATTCAAAGTGTTGTGCGTTGAGAATCCATATTCCGATGCAAGAATTTTGAAGGCCGCTTTGCAACCGCCGGTGGCCATGCAGTCGGCCATGCAAGTCACCAGTACAACACAACTCGAATTAGGCTCATTCGAGCTCAATGAATTCGACGCCGTCGTGTTGAATGATGTAAAGAGTTTCAGTGAGAGCGAATTTAAAAAGTTGACGCAATTCGTAAACGCTGGTCGCTCGTTGGTGTGCTTGCTTGGCCAAAATTCGGACCCGAGCATTTGGAACACGCAGCTCGTCAATGCAAAGAATCCACTTGGTTTTCTCTTAGGAGAGCCATCAGAATTTTCGGACTGGCGCATTGACCCACTCGACTATGCAAGCCCCATTGCGGCACCTTTTGCATCGCATCCCGATGCTGGGCTGTTGACGACGCCGATTTTTCGGTTTTGGAAAATCAAGTTGGCGGAAAATACTGCCGAGCGACCGCAGATTGAGTTGCAGTTGCAAGATGGCGCCCCGCTAATAGTGATCAATCGTTGGGGTAAAGGTCGAGTCGCTAGTATGTTGAGCGCGCCGCAAACGGGCGCGATGCGGGGTGCTGCCGAGCCGTGGAATGCCATGGCAACTTGGCCAAGCTTTCTTCCACTCATGCAACAACTTGTCCAGGCAACGTTATCCGATAACGCAACACAACTTAACGTGCGTGTTGGGGAACCCATTAGCGGCACGCAACGAGCGACCAGTGAGAAAACACGGATTAATATTGTGCGACCAGATGGTAAAGAGATTGAGTTGCAAGCGTCTGAGATCGATGAATACGGACTACGTTCGTGGAGCTATGCAGCCTCGACGAAGCGCGGCATATACCAGACCTTTGTTGAAGGCGGCGTGCCACGCCCCTATGCGGTGAATATCAATCCCGTGCAGAGTGATTTACGCTCGGTGTCCATCGAGCAACTTCCTAAGTCTACGGAGAAAACTCCGTCGCCTGTTACAGCCAGTCTTGATAGCGGGTCTTCCAATCCATCGAGTGCTGTGGCGCGATGGCTGTTGGGTACACTCGCGATCATGCTTGTTGCTGAGTCGTGCCTGGCTTGGGCTCTTGGACGGAGGCTTGCATGATGCAAAGCAATGTAACGAACGAAAATGTAGGGAGAGTGCCTCAGAACGTCGAGTCGGTTTTGCACGCTGATTGGCCGATACCGCTGTGGTTGACGATTGTTATAGCCGTTATTGCGATTGCACTGGTCGGCGGACTGTATTTCTGCGAACGTGGCAGAGCGGGACGTGGTTGGCGATTGCTTCTCACCGGGATCCGATTCACGCTGCTGGCCTTAGTTATCTGGATGTGGGCCGGTTGGAGTTGGTTGCAGTTCCGAAGCGATAAAACCGAGTTGTTAATGCTAATCGATCGCTCGGCGAGTATGGAGACACGCGATGTTCCAATGGGCTCTGCGAGCCTCAAATCAACAAAGACGCGGCTTGCGACGGTCATGCAGATTCTTAAATCCATCAAGCCTCGTGATCGCGAGCGTCTGGCCCGCAACTACCAAATTCGTATGCTGGCTGTGGATGAAGCGGTTGAGCCGATGAATGTATCGCTAGAAACCATTGGCGAACTAGAACAAATGGTTGCATCCGGGCCGCAATCTCGATTGGGTGATTCGTTATCAAGCATAATCGGCAGCCAAGCGGGACGCGGGACCGCGGCTATTTTGTTCTTCTCCGATGGGATCAACACCAGTGGAGCTCCCCTTTCCGCCGCTGCGGCACAAGCACGCGCAGCGGGGATTCCTATCTACGCTGTAACTGCGGGCCAGGAGCTGGCATTACCCGATGCAAAGCTGGCCGACTTGCTGATGGATGAAGCCGTTTTTCTGGGCGACCAAGTCACGATGTTGGTGACGGTCAGCGTGACTGACGTTGAAGACGTAAAGCTTGCACTCCGCTTGCGGGACCATAGAACTGGCGAAGTACTCGATCAAAAGCCGGTCAAATTGTCCAAGCAGCATAGCCAACAACAACTGAGCTTGGCATTTATACCCAAAAAACCCGGTGAGGTGACGTTGCAGTTGGACGTGAGCGAAGTGACGGGTGAGATCAACCTCGAAAACAATGTGTTGCAACGGAGCATTCAAGTTCAAGATAAGACTCTGCGTGTCCTGTTGGTTCAACGGCAACCTAGCTTTGAATTTAGATTTTTAAAAACCTTGCTGCAGCGAAGTCAAGCGACCGATGCACGTTCGGCGAGTTTCGAATTGAACAGTGTTCTACAGGAAGCGGATGCCGAGTATGTCGAGCAAGATGCTGCGGCGATTCGATTGGTTCCCAGCGACATTGAAATTCTTTCAAACTACGACGTATTCATTTTTGGCGACATTAGCCCCGAATTGATCAGCCGCAGTGCACAACAAGCGGTCTATGAGCAAGTGACTGCAGCGGGAGCTGGTTGTATTTTCATTGCGGGACGTGACACGCCGCTGACGTCCCTGGCCGGTTGGCCGCTCGGTGACCTGTTACCCGTGCAATTTCGAAGTAGTGTCAACAATTCGGCTATCGCAAACGATCCGGCCACACTGTATTATTGGTCGCCCACTGCGATCGGTAGCGCTGCGTTACCGATGCAGTTGGCAGAGAATGCGGATGCCTCGACGAAAATTTGGTCTGCAATTCCACCTGCTGTTTCGCTGTTCACCTCGTTCAATCCGAAGGTCGGATCGCAAGTCTTGGCAATCGGCGCAGCCCAGCCACCCGCGGATCTTGGCGCAACTGGTCAGCCGCCGCGCGAGAGCCAATCGCAACCGCCGTTACTGATCAGCCAGTTCGCTGGGGCAGGTCGAGTTGCGCTTCAAGCCACCGATGAGACCTATCGTTGGTCCAGTTTTGGAGGAAGCGATCGGTACCATCAGCGTTATTGGGAGCAGATGTTGCGGTGGTTAAGCCGCGGTCGATTAAGCGGTGATGGCCGGCAGTCGCGTCTGGTTGTGGAACCGCGAAGATCGAAATTGTCGCAGCCGATTCGTTTCGAATTGCAGTTAGGAAAGGATGCAGATGCAAAAGCCCTCGAAGGTCGCGCGGAATTGACGATTGAGGATGCGGCAGGCAAAAAAAGCAGTCTTCCGCTTGCTCGTGACGTGGGCGCAAACCGAGTTTTCTCGGCGACGAAATCGGATCTGCCGCCGGGCGCTTACCGCGCAGTTGTGTTTCAGCCGAGTCTTCCGCAACCGCCGGCGGAGAGTTTTGCGGTTGTTACGCCGCCTGGTGAGCAAGCGAACTTGCGGGCGGATTGGGGTGCGATGCGGCAGTTGGCTGAGCAATCGCGCGGTCGATTTTATCTGGCGCACGAAGCACAACATCTGTTTGACGATTTGCCAACCGGCAAACCCGCGCGACTTGGAACATTACCCCCCTTGCCCGTCTGGAATTCGCCCTGGGTGGCAGCCGCCTTTGTGCTTTTGATCACCACTGAATGGCTGTTGCGCCGCCGTTCGCAGATGCTCTAATTGCCCCATGCACAAGAAGCGACGCCCTTGTGCTTGTCAACCCATGCGTTAGGATGCAAGCGGCGAATAAGCAAGCCATTCAATTGAACAAAGGTGAAGACATGGTTATCAGCGAACTAAAACAATCGATTCAAGCAGAACTCGTTCGTTTGCAATTGCACCCTGTTAACCTGGATGTTGTTTCAGAAGAGAATGGTCAAGCATTGCTTCGCGGCAGTTTGTTGTCATTTTGGAAAGTTCCGAAAACCGTTGACTCTGCTTGGTTTTTGCACCTGCTAACGACGCTTCATGACAAATTGGGTCCGGAAGCAACCATGAACGCATTCGCGGCGGCGATTGCTGCGGATTCGGTCGAATAAAGTCAATTTGACTAACTCGTGAAGTCAACTTGACAAACTCACATTACTGTTTTGCGACCCCCTATTATGCAACGCAGTGAAGCATTTTGGTGAGCATATGTAGCTGGTTTCGTGATAAACCGGGTGCACCGGTGACCTTGCTACTGCATCCGGTTTCTCACGAAACCAGCTACCTCACTGAGAAAAATGCTACACTGCGTTGCCCATTACGGGCGCATAGTTGTTGTCGCTTGTCCCACTGACCGAGATTAAGCATACGGAGAGGCGTGCCGTAAACGTTTAGCGTAACGTTGCCACCTCCGTACAACTCATGGCGATTGCGGACCTTCTCAAAACGTTCGAGTCTCGTAGAACGAATTCCGAGTCATCTGAGCGATGTAGGTCCGGTGTGGAACGAATTGGGGCACATTGGGTACCGACTCGACCGCGTTCGCTTATTGGCACATCAAATGCGATGTAAGTAATGATAAGTAAAAAGACCGCGTCCACATTCGTCGCGAATGTCTAACAAAGTGGTGCTTAGGCGAATTACCGTCGAGAATAAAATGCAAGTAACGATTATGAAGTGGGTATTGTGTCTAGTCATGCTGATGGCCGTGGCACCAGTGAGTGGCCAGGAGCTAAGCAGTCCCGGTGTTGGCGACCAAGTGTCGGACCAAGTGAGTAACTCTTTGCCTCCACCGAATCCGCCTCAGGCGGCGGTGCTTGGTGAAGAGTCCATTGCATCCAACGATCAGTACGAAGTATTAATGAGCGGGCCGGTGCACGAGGCTTTTGCTGAACCTACTGTCCAAACAGACGGGCGACCGCTAATTGTTGCTAAGTCGCCACCAGAGCCGATCGATGAACTTCCTCCCGATGTCCAGCCCGATGGAGAGAATATCGGATGGATTCCCGGCTACTGGGGCTGGGATCAAGCGATCGAGGACTTTGTGTGGGTTACAGGACTGTGGCGGCAAACGCCTCCTAACCGACAGTGGGTTCCTGGCTATTGGAATGAAGTACGAGATGGATATCAGTGGATCTCCGGTTTTTGGGTTGAGCGAAATGTGGAGGAGATCGCTTACCTCCCTCAGCCTCCCCGCTTAATCGAAACGGGACCGAGCACCCCTTCCCCAGGAGATAATTACTTTTGGGTTCCCGGGCAATGGAATTACAACAGCGTTGAGTATCAGTGGCAGGCCGGATATTGGGCTCAGCACAATCCGGACTGGATCTGGGTGAACACGACTTACATTCCAACTCCCCAAGGATACGTTTACAGATCAGGGTATTGGGATTATCAACTGGGATATCGCGGAACGATCTTCTGCCCCGTGAGATTTAACAATGCGTACTCCGGTTACTATCGCCCAAATTACGTCATGAATGTTGGCGTCAATTGGTTGGCCAATTTGTTCGTTTACCCCGGCTATCGCCACTACTATTTTGGCAACTATTACGGCCCCCAATATCAACAAAGCTTGTATCCTTGGGTAAGCTACTACCAAGGGTATCAAGGATATCAAGGTTATCAGCTACCGCAAAATTACGATCCGCTCTACAGTTACTATCGAGCTGGACAGCAGAATTATATTGCCCAGATATATCAGACACATCAGCAGTACGTGCAACAGCAGCAATTTCGCCCCGCCGCAACTGTCCTAGCTCAACAAAGACAGAACCAGGTCTTGACCCAAAACAATGCGTCACTGGCATTCAACACAACGACTATCTCAGCTCTTGCCCTAGGAGCTCAACAACTCGGCAACACCAACATCAATAAAACGAATATCAACAACACGAATATCAACAATACGAATATCAATAACAATAACAACATCAATATAAATAACGCTATCCGTGCAAATAATAACAACACGTTGATCGATAGTAACACTGCCTTCCGATTCAAGAAATTAGATCAGAACGCGTTTAATACTGTGAACGCTTCATTGCAACCGATCAAAGAGTTGCAACGGGAGCGACGCAATGTTGAAAGAGCTGATCCGGATAATTTCGCTAAGAAAGCGACGGGCACTTTTGGTAACAATGGAGCTACGAGCAATTCGGCAATCGACAACACCGGGAACAACAATGCAGCAAACAATCCCAATTCGGCCGCCAAAGCGAATTCAACCGTCAGACTAAGATTGCCTGCAAATAATTCGCCGAGTAGGACGCAGATGTCTCAAAACGAACGCGTTCAAAACAAGGCCATAACGGACGGCGATGCTCAGGCTGGGACCAAAGCAGGTGGCCCGGGACTGGGTTCCGGTTTTGGATCGGGAGCAGGAACAAGGCCGGGAGCAGCGCCGGGAGCGAGTGCGGGAGCGGAACCGAGAAATGTGCCGGGACTAGGGTCCGGTTTTGGATCGGGAGCAGGAACAAGGCCGGGAGCAGCGCCAGGAGCGAGTGCGGGAGCGGAACCGAGAAATGTGCCGGGACTGGGTTCCGGTTTTGGATCTGGATCAGGTACAAGACCGGGAGTAGTGCCAGGAGCGAGCGCTGGAGCGGAACCGAGAAATGGGCCGGGACTGGGTTCCGGTTTTGGATCGGGAGCAGGAACAAGACCGGGAGTAGTGCCAGGAGCGAGTGCTGGAGCGGAACCGAGAAATGGGCCGGGACTGGGTTCCGGTTTTGGATCTGGAGCAGGTACAAGACCGGGAGTAGCGCCAGGAGCGAGCGCTGGAGCGGAACCGAGAAATGGCCCGGGACTGGGTTCCGGTTTTGGATCTGGAGCAGGTAAAAGACCGGGAGTAGCGCCAGGAGCGAACGCTGCAGCGGAATCGAGAAATGGCCCGGGACTGGGTTTTGGATCGGGAGCAGGAACAAGGCCTGGAGCAGCGCCAGGACCGAGTGCGGGAGCGGATCCGAGAAATGGCCCGGGACTGGGTTCCGGTTTTGGATCGGGAGCGGGTACAAGACCGGGAGCAGCGAGTGCGGGAGCTGAACCGAGAAATGGCCCGGGACTGGGGTCTGGCCTTAGATCAGGAGCGGGAACTAGACCGGGAGTGACGCCAGGAGCGAATGCCGGAGCTGAACAACGAACTGGACCGGGACTGGGGTCTGGTTTTGGATCGGGAGCGGGGGCAAGACTGGGAGTGACGCCAGGAGCGAATGCGGGAGCTGAACAACGAAACGGATCGGGACTGGGGTCCGGTTTTAGACCAGGAACTGGAGCAAGACCTGGAACAACGCCAGGAGCGAGTGCTGGACCGGGACTGGGCTCTGGTTTTGGAGCTGGACCTGGAGCAAGACCTTCAGCCGAGCCCAGACTTGAATCGCGTCCTGGGGTAGGGCCTGGAGCGCGACCCGGAGCCGATCCGAGACCTAACACGGGATTGGGGTCAGGTTTCGGATCGGGCCTTGGTGCTGGACCTGGAGCAAGACCTGCAGCAGAACCGCGACCTGCGCCGGGGCTGGGGTCAGGATTCGGAGCAAGAGCGGAACCGCGACCTGGCCCCGGACTGGGATCAGGATTTGGAGCAGGAGGGGGAGCACTTCCCGGAGCGGGGCTGGGAGGAGGCGTACCGAAGGGGGGCGACAACTCCGATAAAGCCGGTGCGTCGGGCGGAAAATCAGATCGTGCGCGGGGTAACAAGAAGGATTGAATTCCCAGTCGTTGCATTGCGGCAGGTCCTGGGACAAACGACCTGCTCCCTTAGCACTATCTTCGGAACCTGCGTCAGGAATCTCCCCGAACCGGACGACCTCCTTGTAGGGAGGGTACTTTGTGCCGACAAGCGTTGCCGCGCAACGCCTGCTGTTCACTAGGCAAAAGTCTAAAGTTGCCTCACAAGTTTGCAAGCAGCTTCATCAACGCGGCGTGATCTACCGGCTTAACCAAATGCCCGTTAAATCCGGCGTCTTTCGATTTTTGGCGATCTTCCTCCCGGCCCCAGCCGGTCAAGGCTACGATCACTACGCCATCGGCCCACGGTTGCTCACGAATGCGGCGGCAGGCGTCGTACCCGTTCAGCTTCGGCATACCGATGTCCATGAGGATCACATCCGGCTTGAACGCCTCCGACGCAGCGACGGCCTCAAGACCGTCATGCGCCGTTTGGGTATTGTTGCCCATGAGCTTAAGCACCATGGCCAATGTGAACGCACCGTCCCGGTTGTCGTCCGCAACAAGGATGCGGCGGCGAGAGGTGGGACTGTCCTGCTCGTCGGTGGATGGGTCGCACGAAATCTCGTCTGGCAGGGACAACGCTAACGGCAGCCGCACGGTGAACGTACTGCCTAGACCGGGTCCTCCGCTTTCGGCGGTGATCGTACCGCCGTGCATCTCCACGAGCCGCTTTACGATGTTTAAGCCAATACCAAGTCCTCCCTGCGTCCTCTCCAACGAGCCATCGATCTGAGCGAACATGTCGAACACATTGGCCAACATGTCGGGAGGGATGCCCACACCGTTGTCCGATACGCTCACCACTGCGTCGTTACCCTGCCGTTCGACCGACAGCCGGATGCGTCCGCCCGGGTCGGTGTACTTGGCGGAGTTGTTCAACAGGTTGGCGAACACCTGCGACAGCCGTATCAAGTCGCCTTCAAGGTAGACTGGTTCGGCCGGCATGTCCACGAAGAGTTCATGGCCCTGAACATCGATCAGCGGGCGGCTGGTATCTACGGCGTTCCGCACGGCATCCGCCAGTGACATTCTCGTCTTTTGCAATTGAATCTTGCCTCGGTTGATGCGACTCACGTCCATCAGATCGTCGATCAGTCGGGTCATTTGCTCGACCTGTCGTTCCATCATCGAGCGTGACTTCTCCACGGTCCCCGCATCGACGTGGGGAAGCTTCATGATTTGCAAGCCGTTGCGGATCGGGGCGAGCGGGTTGCGGAGTTCATGGGCGAGCGTCGCCAGGAAATCGTCCTTGCGGCGGTCGACTTCGGACAACTCTTCAGCCAGCCGCCGCGACACTTCTTCGATGCGAAGGCGTTCCGAGATGTCCAGAACCACCGAGATCAGACCGAGGAACTCGCCAGTTGGCGACCGGATCGCAGCGACGTTGCTCTGCGCGTGAAGTGTCGAGCCGTCCTTGCGGCAGTAGGCCTTCTCGATTTGGAAGTCCGGCCCGCCCGCAGCCAGGCTGCCGACCGCCGTACGGGTCTCATCCACGAACGAGGGGTGCGTGACCTCGATGATGCTCCGACCGAGCAGTTCCGCCTCCGAGTATCCCAACATTTCACACCAGCGCGGGTTGACCAGAGTCATGCAGCCTGTGGCGTCGGTTTGGACAATGCCAGCCGGTGAGCGTCGCAAAATGCCGCCCAGGCGGGCTTCGCTCTCGCGCAGCGCCGCTTCGGACTCCTTGTGCTCAGTGATGTCGAAGTTGACCCCGAACATCCGCTCGGGCCGGCCGTCGGCATCGTATTGAGTTCTCCCTACAGCCGCCACCCACCGCAGCGCGCCATCGGCACGAAAAATCCGGCAGTCATAGTTCCAATCCGGCCGCTCAGGCCTGACCTCATCGAGCGAGCGCCGCAAGGGCGCGAGATCCTCCGGGTGCACGTGGCGGAAGAATAGCTCCGCCGACGGGCTGCTATCGCCCTCTTTCAAACCCAGCAGTTCATATTCCATGGCGTTCCAGACGGACTGGCCGCTGCGCATGTCCCAATCCCACATGCCCATTTTTCCGCCGCTCAGCGCCAGGCCGAGTCGCTCCTCGCTTTCCCACAGCGCAGCTTCGGCCTTCTTCCGCACGGTGATGTCGGTGATGGTCCCGATTACACCCAGGGGCCGACCCTGCTGGTCGTATTCAGCCCGGCCCGTGTTCGCCACCCAGCGGACTTCCCCGTCCGGGCGAACGATGCGGAACTCGCACTCGTACCTCGTCCGTCCCTCCACCGCCGCCCGCACGGTCGCCCACACCCGGCTCCGGTCGTCCGGGTTAAGGAGCCGGTCGAACCCCGCCGCCGTCCCGTCGAACTCTCCTTCTTTCATCCCGTGGATGGCGTAGCACTCCGGGGACCAGGTGACGACGTTGGACACCACGTCCCAATCCCATAGGCCCGTCGCCCCCGCCTCCAGCGCCAGCCGCAACCTGCGTTCGCTCCCCTGCAGCGCCTCCTCGGCCTGATTGCGGTCCGTGATGTCGGTCGCCATCCCGACCAGCCGTAACGGCTTCCCGTCGTCGGAGAACTCCGCCCGCCCGGTGTCGCTCAGCCACCGCACCGACCCGTCCGGACCGAGCACCCGGTATTCGTTTGAGTACTCCCGCCCCGGACGCTCGATCGCCTGCCGCACCCGCCGCTTAAAGGAGTCCCGGTCGTCTGGGTGAACTTTCGCCACTATCTCATCGAAGGTGTCCGGTTTGCCGGTGGTAGCATCAAGGTGTGAGGCGATGCTCGGCAGCCGCCGAACCTCGTTTGAAGAGATGTCCCATGTGAAGGTGCAAGCGCGACCGACGCTCAGCGACATCTGCAACTGCTGGTTGGTCTCGCGCAGGGCGGCATCCCGCTCCCGCAGCTCGCGTGCCATCGCCCACCGCTCGGCCGCGTTCTCGACCGCGCGGGTCAGGCTCTCGGGGGTCATCCATCCCTTGCCGAGGTAGTCTTGTGCGCCGGCCCGGAGCACCGCCCGCGTCTGCTCGTGGCCGACGGTCCCGGTCAGCACCACGACCGGGCAGGTCGTCAGGCCGTCCGGGCCGGCCAGGGCCGCGAGCACCTCCACCGCGTCCATGTCCGGCAGGTTGTAGTCGAGGACGACGCAGTCCGGCGGGTCGTCCGCGTCGAGCACGGCCCGCACCCCGGCCGCCCCAGTTTCGGCCTCGGCCAGCGCGTACCGCCGCTCGGACCCGCGGAGCAGGAGCCGGCGGACCTCGGCCCGGTCGTCCGGGCTGTCGTCGATGACGACCACCCGCCACATTTGCAGCGCCGTCGTCGGGGCTGAGACGGTGGTCATGACTTTGTCCTTCCGGGGTCCGGCAGGGCGACCCGCCCGAGCCAGTAGGTGAGAATGTCGATGACGAGTTGGAGGTGGTCGGGGTAGCGGACGGGCTTGACGTGGTAGGCGTTCGCCCCGGCGACGTAGCAGTATACCACGTCCCGGGGGTCGGCCGACGTGCTGAACACCACTATCGGAAACAGCTTGAGGGCGTCGTCCCCCTTGATGGCCGCGAGCGCCTCCCGGCCGTCGGTGCCGGGCGTGTTAAGGTCCATCAGCACCACCGCCGGGCGGATCGCAGACGCGCCGCGGAGGAGGTCCAGGCACTCGCCCCCGGTCGTGGCCCGCTGCACCTCGGCCACGATGCCGGCCTTGCGGACGGCCTGGACGACGGTGTCGAAGTCCTCGTCCGAGTCCTCCACGATGATGATAGGGGACAGTTTCGATACGATCGACATGCTAGGCTCCTTCCTGGCAAGGCAGTGTAAAGTAAAACGTGGTGCCGGCCCCCGGCGCCGAGTCGAGCCAGACCTGCCCGCGGTGCCGCTCGACCAGCCGCTTTACGATGGTCAGTCCGGCTCCGGTCCCGCCCCCGTACTCGTCCCGCCCGTGCAGCCGCTTGAACATCTTGAACACCTGGCCGTGGTGCTTCGCGGGGATGCCGATGCCGTTGTCCTTGACATAGAAGATCGCATGGCCGGCCGCCCCGTCCGGGCGTCCCCGGGGTTGGGCCTCGTTCCGGTCGATGAACCCGACCTCGATCCGCTTCTCCTTCTGGTCGGTGTACTTGAGGGCGTTCGACAGCAGGTTGACCAGGATTTCCCGGCACCGCACTCGGTCGCAGCGAACGTGCGGCAGGGGCCGGGGGACGATCACCTCCGACCGCCCATCGGCGGTCCGCGAGCCGACCATCTCGACGGCCTCGGCCAGCACCTCGTCTAGATCCGTCTCTTCGAGCTGGAGGGCCGCCCGGCCGACCCGGGAGAAGTGCAGCAGGGAGTCGAGCAGCCCATCCATGCGGACGGTGAGCCGCATCAGCCCTTCGAGCTTCTTGCGGTGTTCCTCGTCCGCGACGGCCGCGTCTTCGAGCAGCTGGTGCGCGTACTTGTGGATGCCCCGGAGCGGCTCCTTCAGGTCATGGCTGGCGACGTAGGCGAAGGCGTCGAGCTCGTCGTTCGAGCGTGCCAGGTCGGTGTTCAGGTCGGCCAGGCGCTCGGCTCGGCTCACCACCAGTTCCATGATCAGGAGGCGCAGCCGGGCCGCAGCGTCCACCTCGACCGCCATCCAGGGCAGCGACCGCCCGCGCACGGACTCGGCGAACAACTCGAAACTCGCCCTCGGAGTGAGCCGGGGGCCGTACGGTCCAGTCACGGACGGCTTCTCGTGCGGGTTCCCGCCCCAGTGGATCGTGTGAATCGTCTCCGGGCGGAACCAGAGCATCAAGTTCCGATTCGTCCGCGACAGGGGGAACGCGAGGACGCCGCTGGCCACGTCGGCGAACGCCGTGCCCGGCGGGTAGTCGCGGCCGAGCGCGTCGGTGGCGTAGAGGGGGCGAGTGGCCGAGGTGAATTCTGGTCGGCCGACGAGCCACTCGCCGAGGGCTTCGAGTTCCGGCTCGGTCGGGGTGGTCCCGACCCGCCACCAGCGGTCGCTGTGGTACAGGGCCGCCCCGCCGGCGGCCATCCCATCGAGCAGGACCGGGGCGCCGTCGGTCATGGCGGACAGCCCGCCCTCATGGGCTGCCTGGGCGACGAGTTGCTGGTGGACGCCGTCGAGCTTGAGCCGGTAGGCGAAGTGTTCTCGGTCCTCGGCCGCCTTGTACTGCAGCGAGACCACCTGGGCCAGGAACTCGCACGCTGCACGAACCTGGTAGGGGACGAATTTCGGCCCGGCGTAGTGGTGGCAGGCGATCAGCCCCCACAAATCCTCAGCCCGGCGAATCGGCATAGTGAGGCCGGCCGTCACCTTCATATTTTTCAAGTACTCGGTGTACATGATCGACGCCCCGCGCAGGGCGCAGTGCGTCATCGTGAGCGGCTGACCGGTTTCGGGGTTCACCAGCGGAACCATTTCGGCTAGGCCGCCATCCACGTCCGGCGTGGGGCGAACCCAAATTTTTGTGAACACGTCGCGAGCCGGCTTGGGGATGTCTCCGGCAGGGTAATGTAAGCCGAGCCACGGGTCGAGGTCGGCCCGCTTGCTCTCGGCGAACACCTCGCCGTGCCCGTCGGCGTGGAACTTGTAGACCATCACCCGGTCCAGGCCGGTGAGGGTGCGGACCTCGTCGGCGGCGATGTCGCAGAACTGCCGGAGGGTGTCGGCCGTCTGGAGACGGTTCACCGTCTTCTTGACCAGCGCGTAGTAGTCCGGCTCGCCGGCGTCCGTCCGCCCGGTGGCCTCGAACTCGACCACCGCCACGCCGTCGATCGTGTGAACGGTCACGTCGAGCGGAGGAACAACCCCGCGGTCCGGCAGGGTAAGGACGTAGAGCGGGTTGCGGTCGGTCGGCTCGCTCGCCAGGAACGCGCGGAGCCGGGCCTCGCCGTCGGGACCAAGGACGGCCACGACCGGGCGGCCGAGCAGTTCCTCCGGCGGGTGGCCGAGCAGGGCTTCGCTGTTGTCGCTCGCCTGGAGGACGGTCAGGTCGGCCGGGTCGAGAACGAGCAGCGCCCCGTGGGCCTGTACGCACCCGGGCGTCTGGACGGGTTCGCTGTCGCAGTTGGTGAGAGTTAGGCCATGCCGCTTGATGCTGTACGGCTGGCCGTCCCACGGCGTCGGAGTCTCAGTTTGGATCGTGGAATCGGTCACGGTGAGTTCTTTCCCGCCGTAGTCCAGCGGTGAAGCTTTTGGAACGTGTCTTTCGCGGCGGCCACCGCCGCGTCTTGATCGGTCGGGGACAAGACAAAGCCCGTTACGGCCACCCGGAAGTTCTGCCACATCTCGCCCGTTTTGTCTCCGTACCCGTGGAAGAACCGCCCTCCGGTCTCGGGCGTGAGACCAAGGACGTGTTGTATGTGACGGCTGATGAGTTGCCCGCCGAGCGTCGAGCCCTCCAGCACGTACAGGCAGCCGAAGCAGTCGGCAGGCGTGACAAGAAGCGGCAGTTCGTTGCACAGGGGAAGAGCCGTCAGCGCATCGTCCCCAAGCGTTCGCAAGTCGGCCTCGAGCAGCGGAACCTTTTGCCGCGTGTCCAGGTTGAGACCGCGGTCCGGCCACCCGCCGACGGCCCAAATGGCGGGCTCGAGCGGGGCATAGAAGCCGTAAAAGCGTTCCAAGATTCGGCGATAGGCGTAGCAGGTCAGTCCATCGCCCATCAGGTCGAGGTCCGCTTCAATGGCCTCGTGCTCCGCCCGCGTTTCGGCCCGGAGCCGGGATAAAATTGGCGATATGGCAGCGGGTGTCGTCATCACGCATTCCCCCAAGCATACGGATCGTCCGGCCGCAAGCGGTCTTCGGAAGGCAACCGCTCGCGGACCGTGTTCCCGTGGAGCGACCCGCCGTGCGACTCGGGCACGCCGCGCCGCTCGTCTTCGCCTTCCGAGAGCGTCATGTACAGGTCGGACCCGCCTCGCAGCACGCTCTCCATCAGGAACTGCACCGCCAGCGTGGTCTTGCCGAAGCCGGTCACGCCTTCCAACAGGTCCATCCGGTTGGATGTAAGCCCGCCGGCAAGTACGCCGTCCAGACCTTTGCGACCGGTCATGGCGAGGGTCTTGGGAATGGTTTGTGGGAATGCGATTGTCGCCAAATTGCGCTCCTAGAAATGCAACCATCCGCATAATGGGGCCAGACGAGAAGCCATTTTACGAATCGCACGACAATATGCAACTCGGCATGCAACAGTTTGAGGCTTTGTCAATTGCAGCGAAGTACTGTGCGAGCGTGCCAGTTGAGAACAAAGGGTCAGTGATTCGCGGCTCGTTGTAAATACAACTGATAACGATCTTGCATTTCTTGGATGCTGTCGCCGCCGAATTTTTCAACCAGGGCTGAAGCGACTTCAAAGGCGACGACGTGTTCAATAATCACGCTAGCTGCCGATACAGCACATACGTCGCTGCGCTCATAGTTGGCGCGCATGGCTTCTTTAGTATCCATGCGAATCGAATCGAGCGGCTTGCGAAGCGTGCTGATCGGTTTCTTCGCCGCTCGCACCACTAACGGCTGGCCATTGGTCATGCCACCTTCTAAGCCGCCGGCGTTGTTCGTCGGACGCACATAGCCCAGACTTGGCAAGTGTTTTTGAGTTGCATCATAGTGGATGGCATCGTGAACTTGCGAACCGGGCAACCTGGCGGCTTGAAAACCCATTCCGATCTCAACACCTTTGATCGCCTGGACAGCCATAACGGCTTGCGCGAGTCGGCCGTCTAGCTTGCGATCCCACTGAGCATGTGTGCCCAGTCCGATGGGAAGACCTTCGACGCGGACTTCCATCACGCCGCCAAGCGTATCGCCATCTTCAGCTGCTTGATCGATCAGTTTTTCATAGTCCGCGTCGCGAGCTGGAACAAGCGTGTACACCGAACTGCTATCGCGCAGTTGGCGGTGCTCGTTCAAAGTTCCCGCAGGCGTTTTCACTGCCATGCCACCGATCTCGGTAACGTAACCAATCGTTTCGATGCCGAATACGCGAAGCAGTTGTCGCGCGATGCCCCCCGCAGCAACGCGCACTGCAGTTTCGCGAGCGCTTGCCCGTTCGAGCACGCCGCGAATCGAACTGAGGTGCTTAATCGCGCCAACTAGGTCAGCGTGCCCTGGACGAGGCCGCTCGAGCTCCTTGAGTCGCTCGAGTTTGAAGTCTGCGTTGATGACTTGCAGAGTCAGCGGACTGCCGAGCGTCTTGCCTTGCCAGATGCCAGTTAGTACTTCAAGCTGATCGGTTTCGAGTTTTTGCCTGCCACCGCGTCCGTATCCACCTTGGCGACGTTTCAGTTCAAGGTTCACCATGTCGAAATCGATATCCATCCCTGCCGGAAATCCGTCTATCAAGGCAATTAAGGCGCGTCCGTGTGATTCTCCAGCAGTCCAATAACGCAGCATTGCATGACCCAGTTCTAAGCGGTGCGTGGCTTCCATCCAGTGGTCGCTCAGGGCCCACGGAAAGTCAACATGTTCGATTCAAAGAGGCTATTTTAGCTCGGTGGGTTGATTCCCCCAAGGTAGACTGAATCACTTTCGCATTTTACGAGTAGACATTATGTTGTGAACGAATGACGATTAGATAAAAACAACCTTTTAAAAGCGTTTAATTGCTCTTATTAAACACTTGCTGGGTCGAGACCAATCACTGGTTTTTTCAAACTATTGGGCGACCTGAGAGCACGCCGGCTCAGTCTGCGCTCTGAAGATTTGTTTCGGGGTAACGCACGTCAAATCGGTGGTTAATTCACATTCAATTTAGCGGTCGTCTCTGCCGGTTAACATCTCCTCCATGTCATCCGCCCACCGAGCGATCTCTTGAACACTCCGCCGAATGTCTTCGGCTTCGCAAGTCGCTTGCAAATAGCTGTTGAGCATCACGAAATGAGGTTCACCGTCGATGTCTTGGATCGCAAGCGCCCCGTGTGGCATCGTGGCGTTGAACTCCAAAGCTCGTCGGAAATAGGCTTCGTCGATCGGTGCGCAGACACTAGAAATGCGAATCAATGTGGATTCGCCCAACTGCGGAGGACAAACTTCAATGTGGACACATTGGCTTCGGCCTCCCGTCAGTCGTACCTTAGCAATGATTTTGCTGGCACTCGATGTAGCTTCCACGTTCAGGCCGGCCAACGCTTGAGTTACAAGACTCGGAAAGTCACGCATTCCATTGAACAAGCGTTGCAGTTCGCTCAGCAGCGAGGTACTGTCTTGGAACCGATCCTGAGGATTTTTGGCGAGGCACCGCAGGATTATTTCTACCGCCTCATCTGAAAGATCCTTGCTAGATGATCGGGGATCTGGAATCGGTTGATGGGCATGGGCATGCGCCAGTCCTGCAATCGTTTTGGCGACAAATGGATATCGGCCGGTCAAGGTGTAGTAGTACGAAACACCGACGGCATAGATATCGGACTGCTGGTTGGCATGCTCTCCCTGAAAAAGTTCCGGCGCCATGAATTGCGGAGTACCCGCTAAACTTGCGTTTCCAGTCAATGGCTTGGTTGAAAGCTGCTTGGCAAGCCCAAAGTCAGCAAGCTTGGCAATTCCATCCGGTCGGACCAAGATGTTTGCAGGCTTGAAATCGCGATGCGCTAACCCCTGTCGGTGGGCGGCAGCCAAGGCAGAGCAAGATTGCATCAGAAAGTTAGTTGCATCAAAGAGCGTCAGCGAGGATCGGTCGGAAATGAGTTGCTGCAGTGAACAACCGGCCATGTACTCCATCTCGATGAAGTGATGCGATTCCAGCTCGCCTACGTTATGAATTGCGACGATATGGGGATGCACCAGCGACGCCGCTGCTCGAGCCTCTGCCATGAACAAGTCAAGGGAGTTGGCCTTGCGGCCAAGGAGTTCGGGGCAAAGGACTTTGATGGCGCAGGACCGGTGCAATGTGTTGTGGCGGGCTAGAAACACCCATGCCATGCCTCCTTTACCTAAGAGGGACTCGATCTCGTAAAGCCCAACGCTTCGGCCGAGCAAACTTTCGGGGAAACCTTCACCGCCAAGCACACCGACTGCCATGTCGCCCGTTGAAGACCCATCGCTCATGTCCAACGTAGGCGCTATGTGCAGTAGAGACGTTAATCGGCTACAGCCTGGGCAAGTGTCGTCCGCACTGGTTGCGATGAACACGCTCCCGCACCGTGGACAAAAGCACTCTAGATTATTCATAATTGCCTCTCGACTCATTCACCAAGTATGAGCTCTACTTACACCCGGCACAATCAGACTAGAAAGTGATCCATGCAATTTCCGAGGCTGACTTACTCGATCAAGCCAAGGTCGAGGGCGGAACAGGAGAACGTCGCTTGAGGATAGCGTCATAGGTTGCGTATTTGTACAGATCGCCTAGGGTTGGATAGTTGAAGCAGACTTGGTTAAATAAATCGGCTGTCGCATCCATGGTCATAGCAAGGAGGCCCAAATGGACCACTTCCGTTGCTTGCTCACCCATCACATGAACTCCCAAGAGACGCATATCAGCTTGATGAAATAGAAGCTTCAAAAAGCCTACATTGTCACCGATAATCTCACCCCTCGGAATGTCTGAATATCGGCAGCGTCCGACAGTGTACGGAATCATTTTCTCGGTTAGCGACTCCTCCGTTTCGCCGACAAAACTCGCTTCCGGAATCGTATAGATCCCTGTGGGAAGCAAGCGGGCGACGTTGCAGATCCACGGCTCATCAAATGCATGGCAGACTGCAACACGAGCTTGTTCGATGCCAGTTGCGGCGAGGGCGGGCGCGCCGATGACATCGCCCGCCGCGTAGATGTGTGGCACTTCCGGGGATTGATAGTTAGGACCAACTTGGATGAGACCGCGATTGCCCAGCGTCATTCCGGCCGCCGATACGTTTAGTGTTGCAGTATTGCTGCTTCGGCCAGCACACACGAGAACCCCATCACACTCAATCGAATTCCCCGAAGCGAGCCGAATGAAGACGTTGCCTGGCTGTCCCGCATCGCACTGAATCACCTTCTCTTTCCAGTGAAACTGAATGCCATTCTCAGTCATCGCGCTGACAAGTCCTCGCGAGACTTCTCGGTCGAGAAACGGGAGCAACGTATCGCGGCCGTCGACGAGGTGGACCTCTGTGCCCAACGCTGCAAAAGTTCCCGCGTACTCACAACCGATGACACCCGCACCAATGACAACTAACTTCTTGGGCAACCCTTTTAGTTCGAGTATCTCGTTGGAATCATGAATGCGATCATCTTCGAAATGAAACTCGGGCGGTCTGAGCGGTGAAGAACCTGTTGCGATCAAAATCTTTGCGCCCTCAACGTAGCGCTCCTTACCGCCGTCATCGACTATTCGGATCGAATGCGGATCCATAAAGCTAGCCGTGCCGTGAAGGGTCGTAACGCCTCGTAGCCGGAGTTGTCCTTCAGACCGTTTGCGTTCCTGCGACTTGACCTGTTTTTCATGGCACATGAAGTCGGCGATTGTTGCCTCGCGTCGTAACGACAAGTCCACTCCAAAAAGTCGGCGAGATCGTCCACCAGAAAGAACGAGTGCGGTTTCTCGAAGTGTTTTACTCGGTATCGTACCGGTGTTAATGCCAGCGCCCCCGACAACCGCCTCCTTCTCAATAAGCAGGATACGCTTTCCGAGGATTCCTGCGGCGATAGCACCACTGACGCCAGCCGGGCCACCCCCGATAACGATAAGATCAAATCGATTGGAATTCGGGTTTGTCATAGTCAATCTACGATCGGTTCAGCAGGAACGGTGGCAAAAAGGGTGGCGCGCAACTGATCGAATCATATTTAGCATTCTTTTGCCGCCAAAGGGATACCGCCTTCACTTAACCAGGGCGTGCTACGCCCGTCCTCATTCAGTATCATGTCTTCGTTCAAGCCGATCGCATACCGAATTTTAGATTGACTCGGAGCGGTTGCTCGATTACGTACCAGTATCAACATGAATGCTCTACCTTGGAATCGTTGCCCATCGCAAGCCACACGTTGATTATCGACGACTTCAATGATAAAACAAATTGAAACCAGTGGCACGACGCTTTGGTAATCTCAAGCTAATTGGATTTAGAGAATTGGGCGAGCAAAAAGGGATTAGGAAGTTTCTAGCCGGGAATTGGTTCATCATCGGGCTGGTAATTTCGCTCGCAACAGGTTTGATGGCTCATGAACGGTTAAGTCCCCTCGCGGCCGCGAATTGGTTGCAATCCACGATCGTGTTTATTGTGATGTGGATGATGTCCGCACCGATTCCGATTGAACTGATTCGCAAGTCCGTCGGTCGTCCTTGGCCACCCATTTTGGCTTCGATCATGAACCTCGGTTTTTTGCCGTTGCTCGCTTATTGCTTGGCTCCGCTGTTGAACACCGAACTGGCTGGTGGATTGATCATTGCCGCTTGCGTTCCAAGCACGCAAGCTTCAGCGGCTGTTTGGACTCGCAAAGCAGGCGGTGACGATACGGTCGCAGTTTTTGTAACGCTGATCACTAACGTAGCATGTGCATTGATAACACCCGCTCTGCTTGTTTGGCTGATCGGACGGAGCGTCAAGATCGATCTCTGGGGCTTGGCGACTTCCTTGTTCATCCTAGTTGTGCTACCGATTGCGATTGGTCAGACGATGCGATTGTCATCGCGGTTTGCCGCCGCAGTGAATGACCGCAAAGTACTGCTAAGCACGTTTTGCCAAGTTGGGATTCTCTTCATGGTACTGCTTGGAGCGGTTCAAATGGGTAATAGGTTGGCGAGCACAAGTGCGGCAGTGACCAGTCCTCTTTCAATTCTTATGGTGATTGTACTGACGACGACTGCTCACGTGACAACCTTGGTGTTGGGCTGGTACCTTGCTCAGGCGACCGGCGTTCAACGTCCGCAGCGGATTGCGGTTGCACTTTCGGGGAGCCAGAAAACGTTGATGATCGGTTTGAAACTGGCCATTGATTGCGGTGTCAGTATATTGCCGATGGTGATTTATCACGTCGGGCAGCTTGTGATCGACGCGCTCATTGCCGATTGGTGGAAACGAAATCCTGAGAAGGTGAAGTAGACCCCCCGTGTCCGACGCTGCCAGCGTCGGACGGAACAGGACCTTCCAGCAGTTCTTGTCAGCATCGAATCGCAAGCTCGAAGCATACGCCACGCTACCGGACCTTGCCGCAGATGATACTTGCGTTGTGGCCACCGAAGCCAAAACTATTGTTCATAGCGGTTGTGATCGTCCGTTCAACGGGAACATTCGGTGTGTAATTCAAGTCGCAATCAGGATCTGGATTTTCCAGATTGATTGTCGGCGGAACTGTATTCTTGCTGACCGCTAAAATGGTCAAGATCATCTCGATGCCGCCGCTTGCGCCGAGTGAGTGACCAAGACTGCCTTTGGTGCTGGAAATGGCAACTTTGCGAGCGTGTTCACCGTAAACAGACTTCATTGCAACGGTTTCAGCTTTATCGCCAAGCGGAGTGCTGGTTCCGTGAGCGTTGATGTAATCCATGCCAGTTGGATCAATCTTCGCATCGCGGAGTGCATTGGACATGGCCCGAGCAGCTCCTGCGCCGCCTGGATCAGGTGAAGTGATATGGCCAGCATCGCCACTGGCACCATAGCCGAGCACTTCTGCATAAATCCGAGCTCCCCGAGCCCGAGCGTGCTCGAGTTCTTCGAAGACGAGAATTCCAGCGCCTTCACTTAGAACAAATCCGTCGCGACCACTATCGAACGGTCGACTTGCTTTTTCCGGTGCATCGTTGCGATCGGAAAGAGCCTTCATATTTTGAAAAGCGCTCAGTCCCATGGCTGTAATCGCTGCTTCGGTACCACCGGTGATGACTACGTCCGCGTCATCGTATTGAATGGTCTTCATCGCGTCACCCATGGCATTTGTCGCGCTGGCGCAAGCGGTGGCAACGGTAAAGTTCGGGCCTCGAAGACCGTAACGGATCGACAGATTGCCACCGGCCGCGTTCAGCATCAACTTTGGAATCGTCATCGGGCTAACGCGATCCGGGCCTTTACTCAACAGCCGCTCGACTTGGACTTCGATTTCCGACAGACCGCCGATACCAGAGCCTAGAATGACGCCACAGCGATAGGCGTCTTCTTTGCTGAAATCCAGTCCCGAATCCTCGATCGCTTTGCCGCCGGCATACATTGCGAACAATGTAAAACGATCCAGCCGTTTGAGATCTTTAGGATCGCAATACTCCCCCGGATGAAAATCAGGGATATCGCCCGCGAGCTGGACTTTGAATGGCGTTGGATCAATCAAGCTCAAGCGATGAATGCCGCTTTTGCCATCCAACACGCTTTGCCAAAGTTGATCAACTTCTTTTCCAAGAGGTGTGACTAACCCCATACCAGTTACAACTACGCGACGCTTCATGACTATGCTATTGCTCTTCCGCCAATGATTCAACCAATTAAGCGTGAGAGGAGCTTAACAAGTTAGATGGGATTTGGGAGTGTCAATCGACTGTTGATCAGACCATAAACTCACACCCCAGCTAACGCGACGAACAGTCGGTGGACTGGGGTGGATATGTGTTACCCTGACGTTGCCGCTCTCAGCAACGTGAAGGATGAATTTTAAAAACATCTACAAACAAATGCGAAAACTAAGCTTGTTGAGCTTTTTCGATAAAATCGACTGCTTCTCCAACGCGCTGAATCTTTTCGGCCGCATCTTCGGGAATGCTAATGTCGAACTCTTCTTCGAGCTCCATCACTAGTTCAACCGTATCAAGCGAGTCGGCTCCAAGATCGTTCACGAAATGCGTTTCGCGAGTGATCTTATCTTTTTCCACGCCTAATTGATCAGCCACAATATCAACCACTCGTTCCTCAACGGATGCCATTTTTTCACAACTCCCGAAACTTTTCTGTATCTAGCCTAAATTCGGCCACGTAGCCGAAGCATTGCTTTTTTTAAAAACCAGCAGAAATGCTGTCTCACAAAATCTACTGCTCAGAAGATAGAAGATTTTAACAAACTCGGTCAAGTGAGGTAGCCTGCTTACGCCTAAGGTATTTGGGAAGCTTTTGCTACCCAGTCTAGGCCTTTTGGCAAATTGCCGCTAACTACGTCCATTAACACGTCATTCCGCCATCCACCACGATCACTTGGCCGGTTATGTAACTAGCCGCTGAACTTGCCAGGAACAAAACCGCACCGGCGACATCATCGGGCGTTCCCAATCGATTCGCTGGAATTCGCGATTTCACCTGCTTGATAAGATCTTCTCCCAGTGCTTCAGTCATTTCGCTTTCAATGAAGCCTGGAGCCACTGCGTTAATTGTTACCTTTCGCTTGCTAAGTTCTTTCGCCAAGCTCTGCGTCAAACCGATCATCCCTGCCTTCGAAGCGGAGTAATTGGTTTGCCCAGCATTTCCTACAATACCCGAAACGCTGGACATGTTAATGATTCGCCCATATCGATTGGACATCATCATCATCGATGCGGCGCGACAAAACAAAAAGCAACTGGTCAAATTCGTCTGAATGACTTCGTCCCATTGTAAGTCAGTCATTCGAGGCAGTAGCGTGTCGCGAGTAATCCCAGCATTATTAACGAGAATATCGAGCTTTCCGCCGCGGTTGTCAGTAATCTTGCTGAACAGTTCCGCTACGCTCTCGCGACTTGAGACGTCGCAAGCCATCGCGACTGCTTCACCACCGGACGAAGTAATTTCATCGACGGTCGATGCCAGTTTCTCAGCGTTGCGGGCAACACACAAGACCTTTGCGCCACTTTGCCCCAAGCGAATTGCACAGGCTCGACCAAGCCCCTGGGAGGCACCAGTAACCATCGCAATCTGTCCGCTCAAATCGACCTTGATTCCAAAATCGCTGCTCATTTCAATGCTAATCCTATTTGAAAAGGCTTACTCGCTAATGTTTTCGCATTTTGCTTTACGGTCCACGCGCTTCAGAGTTCCTGCCAAAACTCGTCCTGCTCCAATTTCGATAAATTGATCCACGCCTGATGCAATAAAGTTCTTAAGCGTGGCTTCCCACTGAACGGGCGAAACGACCTGACGACAAAGCAAATCGCGGATTTCCGCTGCGTCAGAATGCGGTAAACCGTCAACGTTTGAGTAAACGGGGACTCGCATCGGCATGAACTCTACATCTGCCAGTGCCGCGTGCAATTTTGCAACGGCAGGCTGCATGATCGACGTGTGAAAGGCTCCCGCGACTTGCAAGCGCACTGCTTTCATCGCTCCCGCTGCAACGCTCGCCTCCTCAGCGGCTGCAACGGCTGCGGTGTGACCGGAAATCGCAATATTGCCAGGGCATAACAGATTTGCGACTTGAACAAACGAATCGCTGCTTGAGACCGTTTTGCAGATATCTTCCAGCTTGGACTGCTCAAGGCCAAGTATGCTGCTCATGCTGCTCGGTACCGCGTCCGCAGCGGCTTGCATCGCCAAGCCGCGCTGTTGAACTAAACGAACGCCATCTACGAAGCTGATACCGCCAGCAGCTGCAACTGCGGTGTATTCACCTAAACTCAGCCCCGCAACTCCAACCACTGCTGACCAAAGATCCGGTCTCTCGATTTCAAGTTGTTTGAGGGAGGCATAAGCGTGCACAAATAGGGCTGGCTGACAGAATTCAGTTCGGCTTAGTTGTTCCACGGGGCCAACAACGCAGAGCTTCTGCAAATCAAACCCAAGAATTTGGCTTGCTTCGGCGAATAGTTCCGCAGCAAGCGGGCTTCGCGCCGTCAAGGCAGTTCCCATTCCGACTGCCTGAGCACCTTGGCCCGGAAACATCAAAACGATTGGCAATTTGAACTCCGGTAGGATTGCGTTAGGCAAATTGAGAGGGTTATGCCAACCGGCCGCGCTGCGGGCCTAGCGCATCAACAAAACAAGGACGGCATGCCGTCCTTGAAAACCAATTCAACAAAATCGCCCTTTAACTCAAGCCGTTTACTGCTTGGGCGAATTAGCTGGCGTTTTCCATATCAACTACGACGCGGCCCATGTAGTAGCCACATTTTGGACAAACGGCGTGCGTCGGAACAACGGTGCTGCACTGAGGACAGAAGCCTGTTTGACGAGGTTTCTTCGCATGGTGCGAACGTCGTTTGTTTGTTCGTGAATTGGAGTGGCGTCGTTTTGGAACAGCCATAGCCCCGAACCCTTACTTATATGCGTTTATTCTTTTAGTTGGCTTCCGTGATCAACCGCTCATTCCACGAGCTATCAGCCAGTCATGAAGGATGGCAAGTTAAAGGCAAAACCCTTTTTTGTCAACCGATGGTTTTGGTTGCATTGGGTAAATTCGTGCTTCCGGGACGTATACACCAAGAAATACACAAAAAATAACCCAAGAGAGCCAATTGATATCCACCTAAGGTTGGGTTTGAAAGGCGTTCGGTAAGGTAGCTGGTTTCGAGAGAAACCGGCTGCAGTAGAAAGGCAACCGCGGTACTCCCCGGTTTATGACAAAACCAGCTACATTTTCTCTCCAAGATGCCGGAGAAGTTTCAGTTGATTGAGAGCGAGGTATTACTCTACCTACTACCGTTGATATGGATCTGCAAAGGCTCCAAACGCCCCTAGTCCACCATCAACTTGCAAATCTGTCGCAGTCACAAAAGATGCGTCTCCGCTGGATAGCCACATCACTGCATTCGCGATCTCTTCGGGCCGTCCAATCCGCCCCAATGGGTGACGGTTTGCAAGGGCCGCTTCGCCACCTTGGGCCTCCAACGATGCACGGACCAGCGGCGTATCGACGGCTCCCGGAGATACCGACACAACCCGAATACCTTCTCGAGCGTATTCGACGCCCCACTGCATCGCTTGCAACAGATTCGCAGCTTTAATGGGTCCATAGACTGGAACTTGACGAGCCGTCCGATGCCCCTGGCCGCTCGACAGATTCACAACAACTCCACTTTGCTGCAGCCGCATTTGCCGCAACGCGTACTTCGCCATAAACGTATAGCCAAAAAAATTCACCCGCGTCATTCGTTCCAGTTCTGCAGCGTCCAACTGGTCGACCGGTGCATACGAAGCTTTGGGCTGAATAGCCGCGTTATTGACCAATACGTCCAGCGCACCGTATTTTTCAACCGTCCTTTGAACCACGTCGCGACAATTGTCTTCGAGAGACGTGTCCACGTGGTGGAACGCAACGCCACTTGGTAGTTGCTCCGCCAATTCATCAGCCACATCACCGCAAACCACCGTCGCACCACTTGCAGCAAACCCTTCGCATATTGCCCTCCCAATTCCATTGCAACCGCCCGTGACAACGACTACTCGACCATCGTTTCCATACTTGACAGTGCCCATTGGTCGCTTCGTGGCGTATGCTTCCAGCTTGCGATTAGCTTGCTCTTCTTTACCTTTACTCATCACAATCCCCTCTACTCAATCACTTTATTACTCAATCACATTTTTGCCGAAGATTCTCCGCCAAACGAATCATCGATCTCCTCTGCGGGTTACAGTGATATCCATTTGCCCCCGCTAGAGATAATTATGACAACTGAAACTCTATCCGAAGCCCAACCACTTTTACGTTGGCCACTCTTGCGTTGGCTTGACCAAGCCGTTCAGCAAGAATGTTCCGACTTGCATTTAGTCAGTGGCTATGCACCGGTACTTCGAACCAACGGGCGGTTGGTACCGATCGATGGCACTACAATATTAACATCTGACGCCATTTGTGAACTGCTGGAACCGATCTGGACGCACGAGCAACGTACTCGCATGGATTCAGAACGCAATCTTGACTACGCCGTTGAGCTGCCGTTGCACCGTGAACAATGCCGATTTCGAGTCAATTTGTTTCGCTCAAGCGGTTCGATCGGCGCTTGCATTCGCATCATTCATACACGCATTCCTGAGTTTGCGTGGGCATCGTTTCCAGAGTCGCTGGCTCGCCGAATCGCGGGTCTCTCCAGCGGACTGGTGTTGTTCACTGGCGTAACAGGTTCCGGTAAAAGCACCAGCTTGGCGATGATCGTTCAGCTGATGAATGCGGAGTTCGGTTATCGAATTCTTACTATCGAAGACCCGATTGAATATCGCTTCCCAGTTTGCTCACAATCGATCGTCAGTCAGCGTGAAGTCGGTACGGACGTCGAATCGTTCGCTGACGGCCTGCGGTTCGGTTTGCGACAAGATCCCGATGTCATTTTGGTTGGAGAAATTCGCGACTTGGATACGGCGAAGATGGCTCTCAGCGCCGCTGAAACCGGTCACATTGTGCTCTCGACGCTGCATACTCGCGATGCCAAAGGCGCTATCTCGCGTTACGCCGATCTATTTCCGCAGCAAGCCCAGAGTGAAATCCGAGCGCAGTTGGCGACCAACGTTCGAGCAATCGTCTGCCAACGACTTCTGCCCAGCAACATTGAGGGAGAGCGCCAAGAACTTGCCCTTGAAATTATGTTTAACACACCTGCAATCGGCAGCGCCATTCGCAGCGGAAAACTTGAGAGCATCGACAACTATATCCTCACCGGACGCGCCGAAGGAATGGTTTCCATGGATGAATCTATTCGCCGACTTCTTGCCGCTGATGATATTAGTCGTGAGACCGCTGAACAATTTATTTCCGACCGCACATTGATCAATCGCTGATTTGAACGTGGCTATGCCAACCTTTTCCCCAAACTGTGAAGCATTTTCTAGGTAATAGAAACTGCCTGTTTAGTGAACTTCCTGAGCCTGAGGCGCTAGCCGATCTTGGCAAATCAAGATCGGCTAGCGCCTCAGGCTCATAACTAACGCGGCATACACTTGATAAGCTCGGCTGAAAACCTATCGAAGTGCATCCCGGACAGACTGCAACTGAATATGAAACTGGCGTGAATCATACTGCGACTGCCGCTTCAACTCCGCATCGACAAACGCTGGGAAAATTTCGCGCGTTTGACTTCCAGGTATCTCCGACTCCACTTGAATAACGCCAGATGAAATACCCAGTTGTGCAATGCGCTTGCGAACTAGATCCTGAAGTGGTGAACCGCGAAAATTCAATTCTGAATCAATACCGCGAATGGCCCAGTTCATTTGCCTGGCCGTTTGGTAGTCAATCAAATTCTTTTCTTCAGTCTGTGTTAAGGCTACCAAGTATCGACTTATAAACGCGGGCTTCAGCGACTCTCTTTCGAGTTGCGTTCGGTAATGCAATAGCAGAGCGTCGAGCTCCTTTGCGCGAAGCGCGACTTGCTGGCGATTGCCAAACGGAGTCTCAGCGACAGCGCGGTGCAACTGATTCTCCGCGTTCACAATCTCGGGCGCAACCTGGATGCTTTCAAAGGCAGCCGCTGACAAAGTTTTCGGCCACTCGACCAATCGCGGACGACCTGGCGGGCTGCCACTTCGGGCAGCTTGTCGCGAACTAGGAACCTTCAATTCATGATGGCAGCCCGAACAATCATAAAGCGCGTAGTCCCCCCACCGCTTTGAATTCGGTGAAGCGGCTTGTTCGATGAGTGCCAGTGATTGTTGATAGGCCGTGATTGCACCGATCACTATTGTTTGTACTCGCCAGTCCAATTGATCCATCGGTTCACCGGCCTCCTCGATCGTTGGTCCCAACGTCTGCTTAAAGTACAGCTCGCGTTCACGATAGTTTTTAAGACTCTGGTAGAGTTCAGTGTTCGTTCGCCAATGTCTTGGCATCGCGTCTAATAACGCACCGAGTTCGAAACTTGGTAATGGCGGATGGCCTGCGGCGTACATTTGATGAGTGATAAACATGTTTTGTTGGATGTCACCAACATGACACTTCAAGCACAAATCGGCTTGATCATCGACAGACACAAGATTTCGCATCCCCTTTTCGGCTTTCAATCCTGGCTCGCGTATCCGCCATTCTTGCTTTGTATTTAGCCCGCTGTGTTCGTCGATCCACCGTGTATCGTCGCCCATTTGATGGCACACATTACAGCTGATTCCAGGTCGATTGGTTGCCGTTTTTGCAAATTCTTGCGGGTCATCCTGGTTCTGAAATCCAGCATGACAAGTGAGGCAATTTTCGCGAAACTGCGCGTAGCCTGCTTCTGTGTCGATTGCATAACCAAGCCTGCTCACCATTGCGTAGCTCAAACGATTGCTAGGCGTGATCCAAGCCTCAACTTCGGTAGCTCCCCTGTGGCGGGCGCTAGCAGCGTCAGCCAATTGCGGCTCGATGCGGCGCCGAGCGATCGCGTGTTTGTCGTTTGTTAACCAGATCTTGGCTTCGATCAATCGACAAAAATCCGTGTCTCGACTCGAAAAATCATTGCCTGGAGAAAAGTGACAGAGACCACATTGACGTACTTGAGGATTGTCCTGCCACGCGCTGATCAGAGCAGCGTCAGTCGACGGAGATTGCTGCTGAGACAAACCACGAGCTTGCAGCGAAATGAGAGTTACGAAGATTGTAAAATACTGAAGGTACATTAAAGTGATTTTTCACATTTGCAATTCAAGTCGCGGACTCACTCCACTGCGCTTGAAGATATCACATGCCAGTGCTGAATGCCGGCTTTGAGTGGCA
Source organism: Planctomycetia bacterium (assembly GCA_031412515.1). Lineage (GTDB taxonomy): Bacteria > Planctomycetota > Planctomycetia > Pirellulales > Pirellulaceae > Aureliella. The sequence continues at coordinate 43,316 of JANODD010000127.1, forward strand.
CGGTTTTGAATCCAGAAGTTGCCTGCCACATGCTCGATTGTTCTAAGCTGGTGCCGGGTTCGCTGGCTGATGAAGGGCTACTTCGATCATGCTTCGCATGCAAAAATCGAGCGTTGCGAATATTGCCACGATATTCCACAGGGAAAAGCATACACGCCTAGTGCAGCCGAAGATCATCGACGCGTGTTCATACGCGGACCCGAGAGTTGCGTACCTTGTCATCGTGATGCAAAATCACCGCCACCTTTCGAACTTGCTAATGAAAAACGACGAATCGAATTGCTCGGCCCAAAACCACAACCGACTTGGGCTTCGGATAGCTGCGTGACGTGTCATCGTTACCATTGGACTCGCCCTGATTCTTCAAACCTTGAATCGGTGGCCCAATGAAACTCAAAAAAGAGAACCTTCGATCGATTCAAACCGCCTTGCTGTTGAGCATCTGCATTTTTGCATCCTCCGCGTTTGCGCAGAAGCCACAGTTCGTTGGTCGAGCCGGTTGCGCAACAGCGACCTGCCACGGAGGGTTGATCGGCGATGGACCGGTTTGGCATAGCAGCGCGAGTCGGTGGGAATCCAGCGACCCGCATCGTGTAGCGGGTGAGTTATTACTGTCCGATTCGTCACGGCAAATAGTCGCTGGGCTGGATAGCACATCAACGCAAGACGCTACCGCGTTCACAAGAGTGCTAGGTGAACGCTGCGTTAGCTGCCACGCACCTGAAGCAATTTCGACAAGCAGCGATGATAACCAGGTTGCAAATTTTCGCAGTCAACTGTCACGCGGCGTTGGATGCGAATCTTGCCACGGGCCAGCGTCCGCTTGGGAGACGCTTCATACGCAAGTGGATTGGCCTAATCTGAAGCGGCTCGATCCATCTGTTGGCATGCGTGAGACCGAACTTCTGTTGGCTCGCGTCGATAACTGCTCGCGCTGTCATGTGGGTTCAAGGACTGAGGACGAATCGATTCGCGACATGAATCACGATATGATCGCCGCCGGACACCCCGCGTTCGCCTTTGACATGTATCGTTACGAGAGTGCCTTGCCAGCTCACTGGGGCATTTCAAAGTCGGGATTTAATTTGAATTCGCCTACGTCAGTTGTCAGTCATGCAGCGGCCGCTCGAGCTCGTGTGCTGTCGTCTGCGGCCAAGTTGTCCATAGAGCGTATGCGAGCGAAATCGCCAGTGCCACAACCCGAGCTATCGGAGTTCGATTGCACCGCGTGTCATCACCAGTTGTTGCCCAATTCGCCCCCAGTCCATAGACCGATAAGTGGATTTCCAAGCTGGAATGCGTGGCTGACCGTTAGCAATTCGCTGAGCTTTGCAACCGACAAAATGCGTCTGAATGAATTCGACTTGGAGAAGCGGATTGCGATTATTACTCACGAGAGTGACCGCCGTGCCGAATTACTACTTATTGAACACGCCGACCCGCTTGCATTTCTCCAGTCGTCGCTCGCAATGGCGCTGAATGACCCCCGCCATCGATCGCAGATTGCTAAAGACGGCAAGCATGTTCGGGCTTGGTTCAATCAAATGGAGATCGCAGCCTATGCGGCGTCGATGCAAATGGGCGAAGATCGATTTGATCGTCTGAACGCGGTACTCAATTCTTTTCGCAAAGAGAAACTTAGAGAAAATTCAAGTGCGCCAAATTCGCAGCACCTTTTGTATCGGGTGGATTGCAACGCGGCGGATATCGAAAGTTTTTGCCTCGCATTGAAAGAAGTTATGGACGGGGTGCAGGCCCCTACGAACTCGTCTCGCGAGTGAATAGGTTTGATAAGCTAGACATATGATAATTCAGGCTCTCAACAAACGGCAGAAAGAACGCGGCGGTTATTTAACTGACGTGGACCTTCGCGGCATTGCGGCTGAACTGCATGTTCCGTTGCATCGAGTCCAGGCGTTGGTATCGTTTTACCCGCACTATCGAACCGAGCCACCGCCTCACGTTGAGGTTCAAATTTGCCGCGATATGACTTGCCATCTCCGAGGAAGTGTCGACATAATCGACCACCTAAGCAATTGGGCTCGCCTCCATCACACCAACGAAATTCACGTGACGGGCGTCTCCTGCCTTGGACGCTGCGATCGGGCTCCAGCGGCTCGGATTAACGAGCAACTGTATGTGCTGCGCGACGCGGGTGAGTTACAGTCGATTGCATTGGGATATCTTTCGGATGATATTCAACCTGCGAATAGCGATTGGGAACTCGCCGAAAAGAAAATTGGGACTTGGGAGATTGAACCTTACAACAGCCAAGTAAGCGAACCAACGTCCAGCTACAGCTCGGTAAGAGATTACGCCGCGCATCCGGAGCCGGACAGAGTATTGAAGGCGTTGGAAACTGCTGGCTTGCTCGGGATGGGTGGCGCCGGTGGACGAGCCTTTATGAAGTGGCAAGACGTTCGTCAGGCAAAAGGGACTAGCAAGTACATCGTATGCAACGGTGACGAATCAGAACCGGGAACCTTCAAAGACCGCGATTTAATGTTAGCCGCACCTCATCTAGTCGTTGAAGGGATGATTCTGGCTGCGTTAGTCGTTGGAGCAGCGCAAGGCTGGATCTACCTTCGACATGAATATCCCGAGCAAGCAGTGGCATTACAAAGAGAGATCCAGCGGGCCGAACAACTCGGGGCGCTTGGTAAGAACATATTTAAATCCGACCATTCCTTCAAACTAGAAGTCTTTGTTAGTCCAGGAAATTATATATGCGGTGAACAGACAGCGCTTATTGAAGCGATGGAGGATAAACGCGCCGAGCCTCGAAATCGTCCGCCCGAACTGATGACTAATGGATATCAGAATCAACCCACGCTGCTTAACAACGTTGAAACTTTTTCATGGGTGCCGGCAATCGTGTCGCGTTCTTCCGGAGATTGGTTCGCGAAACAGGGACGCAAAAACGTTCGCTTCGTTGCTGATGTATCTGAAGCAATTCGAGGTATGCGTTTCTTTTCAATCAGTGGGGATGTCAATCGGCCAGGGGCTTATGAAGTACCATCCGGCATCCCGCTTGGCGAGCTCATCGATGACTACTGTGGAGGCATGCTGCCGGGAAAAGAGATTGTTGCCGTTGCGTTGAGCGGACCGTCAGGTGGATTACTGCCACCTAGAATTCCAGTAAAAGCACTCAATCGTCGCTTTGTTGAAAAACATGTTCCTGCAGACGTGACCGAAGTAGATGTCCGCGACATTCCTCTTGATATCAACGTCGCCCGAGCGATGGACATTATGATCGGCGCAGGAATTGTCATCTATGGCACAGGAGCCGATGTATTAAACGAAGTTCTCGCCTGCAGCCGATTTTTTCGCAACGAATCGTGCGGGAAATGTGTTCCATGCCGGATCGGCTCGCAAAAAATAACCGAGATGGGCGAGCGATTGGCGGAAGGAGAAATGACCGCGGAAGAGCTACCGGTTCTGCAAGAGACGGCCCTTCAGCTTTCGCAAGTTATGATGGCGACAAGTATCTGCGGATTGGGACAAGTTGCGAGTAATCCGATGCGATCGCTGTTCGGTTTTTTCCCAAGTCGTGTCCAAGAAGCGCTAGCAACCAATCGAAAGCCCGTATTAGGAGTTCCCGGTTTGCGAGAGGAACGCGATGCATAGAGAACCTACGATCGATTTTTCCGAAATCGTTGCCATCGGGGCAAGGGTGGCGGACGACGAAGCAATGTTCGCTCGCGACGTGGATGGTCGACTCTTGCGCATGCAAAAGGCGGCTTCGGCTGACTTCGACGCGGATGTCCATTTAAAAATCAACGGTCAGGCCATTACTGTAAAGCGGGCCGTACCTATGGTTGACAGTGAAGGAGCGATATTAAGGGCCGAAGACGGGCAACCAATTGCTCGCTTTACGACAATCTATGACGCTGCCGAAGCAGCATTCGTACTGAGCACCACGGATCGACATCCCATTCCCACACTTTGTCATCGTGAACATCTGCCGCCAGTCGGAGTCTGCCGGGTATGCATTGTTGAAGCGGCCGAAATGACGCGGCGAGGACTGCGCAAGCAACTCGTTCCGGCTTGCATCCAACGAGTATCCGAAGGGATGGAGATGCATACGTTCGAAAGCAGTGCGGATGCAGATGCTGCTAACCGCGTGCTTGCGGCGGCGAGTGTAGTGACGGAGTTGTTGTTGGCCGATCACGCCCCCAATTCCAAGTTGGCCGATGGTTCGGAGATTAACGGCGAGCTTGCCGTCGGCAGTTCCCACAACGAACTCTTGCGAGTTGCCGAACGCCTTGGAATTAAAAAGAGTCGATTTGCACCTGCGAGCGAGACGCGAAATCCGGATCTCTCCAGCTTGATGATCGCCGTGGATCGTGACGAATGCATCATGTGCCGACGTTGCGAGAGAGGTTGCAACTGGGTTAAAGAGAACTTCATCATTGGGTTGGCTGGAAAAGGTTATACATCGCACATTTCCTTTGATCTCGATGAATCGATGGCCCAGAGCAACTGTGTTTCCTGTGGTGAGTGTGCCGTGAGTTGCCCGACGGGTGCACTGACTTTTACGCATCAATTTCTTCATCAACAAAAAGCCCGTGTTGAAGCTGAGCTGCGAGAATCAAAGCAAGATGGGACCGTCGTTCCGCCAGAAGAGCTGACCGAATTGCCGCTGTTCAATGGCTTACCGATTAAATTCTTGCAGTTGAATGGATCGTCAGTGATTCGTCGGGTCTTGCAGACAGGCGATGTCTTATGTCGCGAAGGGGACTATGGAGCGTCAGCATTCATTATTCGAAGCGGCAGTTTTGCGATCTGTCAAACTTCGCATTCCAGACCCATTGCCAAGGCGAGACCGACGATGGGCATTCTGGGTTGGCTCGGAAATCTAACTGATTCACTTATCAAGCCCATCCGCGGAAACTCGGCAAAGTTGGCGGATCTGGGTGGAATCGAACTGCTGAAAAATGAAACCATTGTCTGCGATGTTGACGATGTCATTTTAGGCGAAATGACATGCATGAATCGATCGCGACGCTCGGCAACTATTGTAGCCCGCGAACCGAGCGAAGTACTTGAGATCCGCCGCAACGTGCTGGATATGCT
>JANODD010000128.1:0-55618 GCA_031412515.1 Planctomycetia bacterium
ATCCCTTCGAGAATCGGCGATCGAACTGGTCCAATACTCAGAAACTAGCAACCACACTTGCGCTACCCACCAACCACTGAATTCACAACACTCCTACAGCCACCCTGCGAAAATGGCTGATTCTTAATTGCGATTGATAGAGACCCGTAGTGATGGACTGACGAATTGTGAACAGTTCTTTCCAAGGATCGATTTTCAGCTAGCAATCCGCGTGCCTATATTGGCGACTGTAAAGCGATCGGATCGAAGGCGGACGTTCAGTTCTTCCCAAGCAATCGGAGTTGAAACAGGTGCACCTTCGCGGGCTCGTGGAGAGTAAGGAGCAACTGAAGTCGAACCTCGATCATTGCGTAGATAGTCGATGAAGATCTTCCCTTTACGCGCCTGTTTCGACATGTTCAATGTATAGAGGCCATTACTGTCGGACTGAATAAACTGGGCAACAAGTCGACTGAATAGTTTTGCTTCATCCCACGATTGCCGACGTTCTATTGGAACCACTACATGCAGTCCTTTACCTCCAGTGGTTTTGACAAAGCACTTGAGCCCGAGCTGGTCGAGCAGCTTCCTGATTTGTTTGGCACCATTGACGACATGTTTCCAATCAACGCTTTCATCTGGATCCAGATCAAAAATTAAACGATCAGGCTTTTCAAGATTTTTCTCTGTTGAGCCCCAAGCATGAAGTTCGACGGAGCCTATTTGGGCCAGCGAGATCAAGCTGTTCCTGTTATCAACTACCACGTAGTTGTTCGTTTCATTTTTCTCCTGAATCGAAATCTGACGAAGTGCATTGGGAGTTCCCGGTCCAGGATGCTTCTGATAAAAGCAAGTCTCGCCTACGCCATCGGGGCAACGGACCAAGACCAGTGGCCTATCGTCTATATGAGGAAGGATCCAATCCGCCATGTCGCGATAGTACGAAGCCAAATCGCGTTTTGTAGTTCCCGTGGTTGGATATAAGACTTTATCTTGGCTGCTTAGCCGAACTCCTTCAAACTCTTCAAGTGACTTTGATGTCGACTTCCGTTCCGTTGTAGGCTTCGCTTTTCGCTTGGTAACTGCCTGCTTTTGTACTTCCTCTTTCGTTGAAGCACTATCTTTCTTCGAAGCACTCTTTGTCAAAGCGGCTTTTACGGGCAGGGCTTTGTCAAGAATAACTTGATTGGCTGGTTTGTCCTCTCTCAGGCCTTCATAAACGGCATGACGTAAAACATGATCACGCGTGAGGCTACCGTAGTGAATTTGGGCTACCAACTCTGGTTTGACCCAGATGGCTTTTTTGGGCGGGTGAGCTGCGGAAGCACGAACGTCAAACGGGACTGCGGTCTGGTTGAGCCCCTTTAATCTCGAATGCAACAGTTTGAGCGTCTTGTTATCAAAACCGGTGCCGACCTTACCCGCGTAAAGCAATCGGTCTTGGTCATCATAGTAGCCGACCAGCAGGGCACCGAGTCCAACTCGCGACCCCTCAGGAGCGGTGTAGCCGCCAATGACGAATTCATCCTTGAGAATCGCTTTCACTTTTAACCAGTCGCTGCCTCGATCACTGCGATACTTACTTTGCAGCCTTTTGCAAACGATTCCTTCGACGCCTAACTCCGCAGCTTTCTTAGCAAACTCGCCCCCTGTGCCAACGATGTGCTTCGAATACTGGAGGGGCCCTGAAGGATCCACCGACGTCAGGAGCGTTTCGAGCGTTGCTTTACGATCGATGAGCGTGGTCCCAAGTAGTGTCTTTCCATTCAAATAGAGAAGGTCGAAAATATATATCGATAGGAGCTCGGTTGCCTTATCGCGGAAAGCGTTTTGCAATGATTGGAAGTCCGTTGAACCGTCGTCACTAACCGAAACAAGTTCACCATCGACAATCGCGTCCTGAACGGGTAGCTCTTTCAACGCGTTGGCTAACTCGGGCAACTTGGCGGTCCAATCATTGCCATTGCGACTGTAAATGGAGACCTTGTCACTTTGAATATGGCACTGCATACGGTAGCCATCGAACTTGATTTCATGCAGCCACTCGTCGCCTTCGGGTGCTTCTTTCACTAACGTTGCAAGCTCCGGTTTTATAAACGCAGGGAATTTTGCAGTTTTCGCACCAGCGGGAGGTGAGACCTTGGAATCATCCGTCTTTACCTTTGCTGACTTAGCCGGTTTTCTCTTTCGCTCTTCTTGGGCATGCCGCGCCTCGGGCAATGACGTTTCCTTGTCAACGGATTTCCTCCGCTTGGCTGCTTTGTTGGCAGCAATCTCTTCCATGGTTCTCCCGCTGGCAACGCTGTCAGGCATGGTTTCCAAGAAGTCGTCATCGGAATCTGCCCGGACTTCATCATCGTTGCGCTTTATAAGCAGCCATTGCGGCTTAGTCGCTTTACGTCGCGTTCGGAGCAAGATCCAGCGGCCTTTGAGCTTTTCACCGAACAGCTCGAATTCGAGTTTTCCTTTTTGAAGACCGGTGTGTGGATCTGAGTTCGGTGTCCAGGTTCCGCGATCCCAAAGCATTACAGTGCCGCCACCGTATTCTCCTTGAGGAATAGTGCCTTCGAACTTTCCATATTCAACGGGATGATCCTCGACTTCAACCGCTAGTCGCTTCACTGCCGGATCGAGACTTGGGCCCTTCGGAACTGCCCAACTTTTCAGAACGCCATCGAGTTCTAATCGAAAATCAAAATGAAGATGACTAGCCGCGTGTTTCTGAATCACGTAACTAAAGCCGACCATTTGCTTGGACTTTCCCGACGGTTCGGGCGTCTTTGAGAAGTCGCGTTTGCGCTGATAGACATTCAAGCTCATGCTGCTGCGCTTTTTGAGTAGGACAAAGTGGCTTCTGTCCGGTTGAGCAAGTGTCATACCTCATTAGAGGCCACGACCGTAATTCGGCCTGAAAGGCCGTAACAATACAGCCCAGGGCAGAGCGCAGCGCCGCCCTGGGAAATACGGCCCAAGGGATTGGACGCCCTGTAAGGGCAAAACACGGCGAGTCCTGTGAACATTGTATGCAGCCCAACACCATCACGCTCTACCGCAGCACGATCTTATTCGGCGTGTCTTATAGGCGGCTTATCTTGAGAGCTCGGACGACGATTTCGCTTTGTGCAAACTGAGCTTCTAGCTTGCAACGGTAACGACGCCACCAACGCTTCTTCAGTGATTTGGCCATGACCTCAAACAACACCATCTCATCACGCTCAACTACGCCTGGACGAGCTTCCCACAATCCTTCGGCTGAAGCTCGACTGTAAGCCGTCACGCCGCCAAACTTTGCAGTCAATTCCTCTCGTACGGCTCGCAGCAACTGAGTATGAGCCTCTTTTGCATCGGTACTATTCGGTAGTAAGAGTTGAATCAAATATGGCATCGCAGACTTCGGTGCTTTAAAGTGGGTAACTCTTGTCGAGCTTGCTGAGAGTGACCGTGCGGAACAAGAGACCAATTTACTCTTGTGACTTCTCATCGGGACGAACAAGATTCCCTTCAGGGGGACTGTAGATCCTTGCTCCACAGGCTGCGTACCTTCCTCCGTGAACAGGGCAATCCCATGTTTGCTCGGCAGCATTCCAGTGAACTACGCCGCCCATGTGCACACAGCGCGGATTGTGCAAGTGCAGTTCGCCATCTTGGTCTCGACAAACCGCAGTGAATTTTCCGTCAACCGTTCCAACTTGTCCCTCGCCAGGCTTCAAGCTATCTACATCGATCTTCTTGGCAGGAAGAACTCGTTCCCTCAGGTTTGCGGCTGAGGTCAGTTGCTCGCCGGCCATCGTTAGGGCACCGCCCATACCAAAGCGCGACGGCGATAACTCATTTTGGAGAGCCGTTGGTTTTCCCTCGATTTGCTCGGCAATAATTCTTGCGGCTGCGGTTCCCCAGGTGAGCCCGACGCCGCTAAGGCCGGTGGCGATCCAGACGTTCTCCTTCCCTGGTACTTTTCCTATAATCGGCAAACCATCTGTCGGCTCGTACAATTCCGCACTCCAGCAACAAACGATTTCTTCAACGTCATGTCGTTCGTAGACAAACTTTCGAAGAGACTCTTTCGCCTCGCACGCGTCGCCAACGCCCGTTCGATGGTCACAGCCACCGACGACGATCAGTTTAACGTCTGAGGAAACAGCTCGGCGCGTGTAAAAGTATGGGTCCGAGTTGTCCCAAAACAAGGCATCTGAACAAGGATTCTTGACTCGGGCTGTCAGGACGTAGGACTGGTAAGCGGGTGTTTGAAAATAGATCCGCATGGCATTCGTGTAGTTGCAATGCACCGCGCACACGACTTGCTCGAACTCAATCTTCCCGTCGCCGACTTTCAGTTCCGTGGGATGCTCTTCAACCGGTCCACTAGCGACTGAATGTTCAAAAACCTTACCCCCTTTTTCGAGGAACAACTCCAGAAGTCGCTCAAGATATGCCATGGACTGGAATCTTCCCATGTTTTCGATTGCATAGCCGACGGTGCTGTACGGTAGCGGAACGCTCTTCGCCCAATCTGCGCGCAGCCCGATCTTTTTCGCTGCCGCAAGTTCTTCCATCAGTGCGGACTCATCGCGAGGGTTCTCGGAATATTGATAAGCCTTGATGCGTTTGAAATCGCAGCGATTATCGGCTCGCTGCTCAATCAAATCGATGGCGTCAAGTCGATACTTGGTGGCTTCACGGGCCTTGTCTTCACCTAAGGCCTTAATGAATTTTGATGGACCGCCTTCTGGATGCGCGTCAATGTGGCCGCTTGAGCCCGCGGTAGTGCCACCTCCTATCACCAAAGCTTCCAGCGCAGTGACTTTGTAACCACGCTCAAGCAACTCGATCCCCACGCTCAAGCCAGTGATGCCGGCCCCTAAGATAGCGACGTCCGTCTGATGGACAGTGGACAGTTTTTCGAACCGCTGTTTGACAGGTATTTCGCGGATCCAATAGGAGTTGTGCGTAAGCAATTCGGTTTCATCGTTGGGCATACTGTTCACTTGCAAACTTTAGACTGGCATTTAACGTAAAGAGGCTTCCGTGCCAACTGCACAATCCTTTTTCGCAATGTAGATCAATCCGAAAAGTTATTCGTTTGCGACCTGTCTTAGAAATCAGTGCAACCGGTGACAGTTATTGTCTTGTCCGTTGCACTGGTTTGAAATGTGCTATTGAAGCGGAGTAGGCTTAGAATGCAAAGCCTGTACCATGCACGGTAGATTCAACTTGTGAGGCAAGTACACTTGTCGGTCACAGCAAGATAGATAAAGACCATCGATTTTTAAAGTTTCAACCTGAGAATTTTGCGACCACTTTGTTCAACACAATACCATTTAAGCTATGACTGACAATAATTCCGACTTACACGGCAGCGCTCCGGATAAATCCTCAGTAGCGATTCTGTTGATTGACGTTATCAACGCTCTGGAGTTTCCCGAAGCGGAACAGCTTCTCGAGCATGCGCGACCGATGGCAAAGAAAATTGCTCTCTTAAAGGAGCGTGCCAAACGCGAAAATGTTCCTGTCATCTATGTGAATGACAACTTCGGCCGTTGGAGGTCTGATCTCAATGCTCAAGTTGAACATTGTTTGCAATCTGATGTGCTCGGCAAACCGATCGTCGAGGCACTTCAACCTGGCAAAGATGATTACTTTGTCCTAAAGCCCAAGCACTCAGGCTTCTTTTCGACAACACTCGACACTTTGCTCGAGTACTTGGGTGTAAGAACTTTGGTGCTAACAGGCGTTGCCGCTAACATCTGTGTGCTCTTCACGGCCAACGATGCTTACATGCGAGATTTTTCACTGGTTGTGCCGAGCGACTGTGTCGCTTCGAATACCGAAGCAGAGAACCGCTATGCCTTGGAACAAATGCAGAAAATTCTAAAGGCTGATACTCGGGCGTCGGATGAGCTTGTTTTTGACGAACTTCGTGCGTTGAAGGAAAAGAAAGCGTGAAACTCTAAACAGACTTCGCTCAGCCAAATACACCTCCCAAGGCTACCCGCATCGCCCTACAGCAACTACTTGCGAATAGTCTTTAGAGGTTGGTAAGCATCGACGTTCTCTGTCATGGAGCAGCGTGGGGGTTTCGAAGCGACGATTTCGCAATCGAGGGCCGAGGTTTGAATTTTCCGGTGGTACCGGTTTCTTAGGTTTTGCCTCTCGAAATGATTGCAACAACCTCCTAAACTCCTTAGCTTGATGAATTAAGAATATGGAGTTCGACGTTCTAAGTAGACTAGAACTTCATTTGCTTTCGTTGGTGATGTTGAATCCAGATATGCGCCCAAAACCTGAACAGCTCGAAACACGCCGGTTGATGGCGTCCGATTGGCAGAATGCGACCAATCCGTACGACGTTGACAATTCGGGCACGGTGCAGCCTCTCGATGTCTTGCTTGCCGTAAACGACTTCAATATCAAGGGTCCGAGAACGTTAAGCGTCCGAGCACCTGGGTCCACTGAGCCAAAATGCGATATCGATGGGGACAACCAGATATCCCGGCAAGACGTGGATGCACTTATTGCCGCAATCAATCAGTACACCAGCAAGTCGTTGACAATCGGAGTTGACCTTACCGCGGCCTCGGACCCCAATGGCAGCGAAGTGGTTTTGCAGCCGCAAGTGACCTATGAAGGCACGACGATGCCATATACCCGTGTCCGTGTCGAAGCCTTCGACTCGACAACAACGCTTGCGACACAGCAAGTGATATCGGGTGCAGATGGCAAGTTCCAGTTTGAACTCAATTTCGTCACACCGATCAATCACCTTCGATTCACTGCAGATGATCCCCGCTTACGAACAAAATCCACCGAACGAATTGTGCGTTACGGAGACGTGATCGCAGAATGGAACGCCGAACTTCTTGAAACGGTTCGCGAGACAACCGCGCCTGCATCGACGGTTCCAGGACTGCTGATCAAACCGCCGCCTCCGTTAGTTGCCAAGCAGCTAGCGATGGTCCAAGTTGCAATGTTTGACGCTATCAATGCCGTCAATCCTCAGTTTCAATCCTATGCACTCCGAATCGGGCCTCAAGCGGGTGCCTCAGAGATTGCGGCGGCTGCTGCAGCGGCACATCGGGTCGCTTCGGCACTCTACTCGTTGCCCGTTCAGATTGAGCGATGGGATACCACCTTAGCCGAATCGCTTGCAAGTGTTCCCGATGGGCCAGCGAAATCCTTAGGATTAGAATTAGGTCGGAAAGCTGCGGATGCAGTGATCGCGTTACGCGCTAACGATGGTTCTGGAATGACTGTCAATTACGTGCCTGGAACTGCTCCTGGTGATTGGCAACCAACGGCACCGGGATTCAGTCAAGCAACTTTACCTCAATGGCCGCAAGTCACACCGTTTGTAATGGATTCGGGTGACCAGTTTAGACCGGCGGCACCACCTGCTCTGACAAGTCCCGAGTATGCGGATGCGGTCGACCAAGTGATGAAGTTTGGCGACGCCGATAGTACGGTTCGAAGCGCTGATCAGACTGCAATCGCCAAGTTCTGGGGAGATGGAGGTGGAACAGCAACTCCTCCCGGTCACTGGAATGCAATCGCAGATGATATCTTGTTACAACGTGGAAGTTCGCTGCTAGAGAGCGCCCGCACGATGGCACTGTTGAACTTGGCCCTCGCCGACGCTGCAATCTCGTCTTGGGAAGCAAAGTTTTTCTACGAACTCTGGCGACCGATTGATGCAATTCGTAAAGCCGATATGGATGGAAACTCGGCGACGATTGCTAAAGCAGACTGGACGCCGCTGCTGAACACGCCTTCGTTCCCAAGCTACACTTCTGGACATAGCACATTCAGCGGCGCTGCGGCCGAAATCCTGTCGTCGATATTCGGTGAAAGCTATGCATTCTCCTCGCTCGCCGATCGCGGTGCGGCCGGCATTTGGCCACCACCGGACGATGTAACTGGTTTAGCAAAGCGTTCATTCACCAGCTTTGATGCTGCGGCGGAAGAAGCTGGAATGAGCCGCATCTACGGTGGTATTCACTACAGCTTTGACAACACCGCTGGACTGGCCTCTGGCCGCTCCATCGGCCAGTTAGTCATCAATTCGGCTTTGCAACCACTGCCGCCAAGTGACTAGACTTCAGGCGGAATAGGCCGACGCGAGAATGACGCTCGTCTTGAAAACTCCTTGAGTTAAGTGCGCACGGGTAGTGGTGACGTCGGGAAAGCGTTTTTCAATCTGTAATAGGGAATTGTGATCCGCTGACGCTGGACGTTTAGTGAGCCGCTGGCGCTAGCCACGGGTTTCGGAGTCGTGGTCGATCACCACTCGTGGTTCATCCAACGGCAATAGTCTCAAGTCTCAAATGAGATGCGACATGCGAATATTGAGTCGCCTAAGTTATGCAAAATAGTTGACCGGTTTTTCGGAGCGCGGGCGTCCCCACCCGCTGAACCCGCTAGGTGACTCGGCGACAGCAAAGAATTCGTCTACCGTTTACAAAGCGAGATCTACATCGAAGAACGTATCCTACTAAGAAAGATCGCAGCATCCATGCTGCGAAGGTTTAACGCATTCCCCAAAATCGAAGCCCACCAGCGGCCAAAAAAGAAAGGCGGCGAGCATCCTTTGAGACACTCGCCACCCCGCTTCGACTTTGGCCCCAGTCAGCGCTCGGGTCGCACCTCTGCGTTGCCCTATCCTCTGCTGGGTTAAGGGAAACATACAACGTAAAATAATGTCGCGCAAACTATTGACAAACCAAAGTTTTTCATAGAAGTGGCACACGAAATCAATCCGTTTGCCAGTGCCACCCCGCCGCTCTATTTAACTTCATATCGCCTTGCTATTTCATCGATAATGATCTGACCTGCATTGCCAGAGCCAAAAGGATTAGCGACCTTTGCCATTTTCGCATGCGAGTCCTTGTTCGTTAGCAATTCACTTGCGCGGCGAACAAGCAAGGATTCGTCAGTACCAATCAGTTCCGCAGCGCCGCAATGGACGGCCTCGGGTCGCTCCGTCGTGTTGCGGGTCACCAATAGCGGCACGCCAAGTGTCGGAGCTTCTTCTTGAATGCCACCCGAATCGGAAATGATTAATCGCGCCTTGGCCATCATGCCAACGAACTCGGGATAACTCATCGGCGGTGCCAGCTGAATACGGGATTGGCCTTCAAGAATGCGTTTGACAACGGGGCCCGCATTGGGATTCGGGTGGGTAACGAAGACAAAGTGATGATCAGGAAATTTCTCCGTCAGTTGCAGCAGCGCGGAACAAATCGACTCCAGCGGCTTGCCAAAGTTTTCGCGACGATGGGCCGTCAGCACTACAAGCTTTTCCGACTCGCGAACTTTGGATAAGTTATCAAGGCCTTCGCGCTTCAACGTCCATTGCAATGCATCGACCACCGGATTGCCACTTACAATCACCCGCGACGGATCGATTCCTTCCTTGACTAACGCATCGCGAGCGAACTCGGTCGGAGCGCAATGCAAGTCGGCAGCGAGGGTCGCAATGCGGCGATTCAGTTCCTCGGGCCACGGTGAACTAAGATCGCCGGTACGCAATCCAGCTTCGACATGCACAACCGGCAATCGCGAATAAAACGCCGCCAGTGTGATCGCCGCACACGTAGCCGTATCGCCCTGTGTAACCACCACATCAGGTTTGTGTTCGCGAAACACTTCGTCCACGCGAGACATGCAGCCACCAAACAAAGACGGCAAGCCCGAATGGGACTTCATCAACTCAAGAAGCACATCGGGCTTCAACTGAAAATAGTCGAGCATTGGTTCAGCCAAATCCGCATGTTGGCCGCTATGACAGACAAGGGTGTCCATCAAAGGTTGATTTTTCGCAGCCCATATTAACGGTGCTAGTTTGATAATCTCAGGGCGCGTGCCCATCGCAATCATGACTCGTAACTTAGCTGCGTTCGGAATGTTCGACATAGAGCTCACTTGGCGGTTCTCGGGCTAACTTTGGAGGATTTGGGGGATCGCTCCTGCCGGGTGCGATCATTTGATTTTAGGTTTGAGTGTCGCACAATTGTCTCAATTGTTGCAGCTACAATTGGGACAATTGTGCGACACTCAACCGGTCACGTTCCACGCTCGTTGCCATACCACAATATGTGCGCTCGCGGACAGTAACGCATTTCGTGTTTCTGACACCAGGGCAACAGCCACTCTTCTTGCTTCTGAAGCGACTCGCGATCGACTCCTTGAGGCATGAGTAGGACGCGACTGCGTTCGACTTCCTCGTCAAATTGTTCGAAGTAGCGTAGCACTTCGTTGGCATCGTTGGGGCTATCGACCACAAATTTCAGTTGATAGTCATGTTCGGCGATCAACTTTTTCACCACGTCCAAGCGTTCTCGGCGTGCTTGATGGGTCGAATGCCAGCTGCCAGCCGCTTCGACGCTGGGGGCTGAACTGGCCAGTTTGGGACTGATCGAAATCAGATCGCATTCCAATGACTGATACACCGTACCAGCCGTTTCGATGGTGATGTGTTTTTCGTGTTCGCGAAGGGCTTGGCAAAGTTGAACCAGCGGGCGGTGGATCATCGGTTCGCCGCCGGTGATGACGATGTGCTGCACGTTGAAAGCTAGTGCATTCGCCAGGATTTCGTCGATGAACAAATGCGGCCCCTCGGGTTTCCACGAGGCAAACGGTGTGTCGCAGAACCAGCACCGCAGATTGCAGCCGCTGGTCCGCAAAAATACGCTTGGCGTGCCCGTCAGCAGCCCCTCGCCCTGATTGCTGGCGTAGATCTCGCAAATGCGAATGAGCGCCCCCTTTCGATTTAGAGGTTCGCGTTGCATACTGCCATTTCTCGATCGAGTCAAAATACCCCTACTTCAGCCAATGGTGACTGCAAGTGCCTACAAATTTCCGCGAAGAACTCGAAGTTTTCGACAACAGCTTTCCGGACCGTGATTATCAGATTGAAATTCGCTGCCCCGAGTTCACCTCGGTTTGCCCGAAAACCGGCCAGCCCGATTTTGGTGTGCTGGTTTTCCGCTACGTGCCCGACAAACTGTGCGTGGAACTCAAGAGCCTCAAACTGTACCTACAAAGATTCCGAAATGAAGGGATCTTCTACGAAAATGTTACGAATTGCATTCTCGACGATTTCGTAGCCGCGTCCCAGCCCCGTCGCGCGACGCTCGAAAGCCACTGGGGAGCTCGCGGCGGAATCACCAGTATTATCACTGTCGACTACACCGCGACCAAGTAAACACTTCAAAAAGGGCCATCAACATGCCAGATTCAACATCGATCATTCTGAGCGGATTTGCGGACGAAGCGGCCAACCAAAAGCTCGCCGTTCAACAATTCGCTGCCCTGGCCGCCGCTGGTTTGCAGCATTACTCCATACGTTTCATCGATGTCGGCAGTGGCATTAAAAACTCGATGGCGCTGACTATTGAGGAACTGAAGACCGTTTGCACGCTTCAAGCTGAATATGGCTTGAAGGTCGCCACCGTCGGTTCGCCGATCGGCAAGGTCAAGTTGCTGGACGTTGACGATGGGACTTCGAACCGTTTTGTACCTTTCAAGCAATACCTCGAAACTGAAGTCAATCACGCTTGCGAAGTTGCTTCGACACTTGGCACGAAACTCATCCGCGGTTTTGCATTTTATCATCCGAAGGGAACTGACCCTTGGCAGCATATTCCTCAGGTCGTCGACCAGTTGGGGCAGATTGCGACCGTCTGCGATAAAGCCGGTCTAACTTTTGGGCTGGAAGTGGAAGCGAACTTGGTCGGCCAGTCCGGTAAGCTGCTTGCCGAGATCCACCGCAAGGTGAACAGTGAGGCCATGGTCTTGATTTTTGATGGTGCGAACTTGGTTTGCCAAGGAATGACACCTGACGAGGTGTTTGGAGAGTACCTCGCGATGAAGCCTGGCCTTGGTTGGGTTCACATCAAGGACTATCGTCATCCGTCTGCCACGCAGCGCCTTGAGCATGTTGACGAAGCATCGCTAAAGAACTTTGTGCCCGCTGACTTAGGTGACACAGGCCACGAAGCGATCCTGCGAGATTTGGCCGCGGACCTTCCGCGGATCGATGCCAAGATGAAACGCCGCGGCGCGCCGGGAGTGATCTTTGACCTTGAGCCGCATGTTAAAGGTGGCGGGCAATTTGGTGGTTTTTCGGGCCCTGACGGCTTTGGTGTCGCACTTCGCGGCCTTTGCAAAGTCCTCGACTATGTCGGCATCGATTATCATCTAACCGATTTCGACGACATATTGGCAAGACGCTAAAAGCGGGTTGTGTCAACGTTTTGCTGTTCAGTTGACCGTAGTTTCCACGGGCTACCGGATAACAGACAAACATGTGTGATTCAGCGAAGCGTAACCACGTCAACAGTGCTCAATCGTTCATCCAGTTCATCATTTGGACGGGACGTGGCTACAGGTATGTCACGAACCGAATTGGAACCCCACACGTAAGCAATGCCATCGGCAATCTCGTAACCGAATGCGCCGCGATTGACAGTGGTCGTATCGAGATTGGTTAAACCGACTTTCTCGAGTTCACGCAAATTTGCAGGCCAGTGTCCTTCTTGGTGCTTGAATTGCCGCAAGGCGATCGCTGTTAACGTTAAGCGGCGGTTGGATTCCAAGTTCTCCATCGCTGTTGCCATTTGTTCGGCTGCCGGAAGCATAAGACCGATCCAAATATTGCCTCCATCGACATCAAAGCTTGCGTCGCGCTTAACGATTCTCTCCACCGCTTGCTTTGATGCTGATCGTAAAAGCGCAAGATCCACATTGCCAGCGGCGATTAATTCATCATAGGCCTCGAAGATTCGCAATCGGCCCGTTTCGAGGAGCGGAACAAGAGATGCTTCGGCACTATCAGTAATTCTTGCTAAGTCACCCAAAGCTACATCGTCACTGAACATGGCTCTTTCGTTTGTAAGCAGCGTCTTCCATCGAGCTGGCGAATAGTGAACTTCGCGAACAAGCTCGCGCAATTGGTTCAGATTTTCCGGTGGCCAGTTGTCGGTCAACAGCGAGCGTTGAATTTCAAGATACTGGGTACTCAAAATTGTCGATACTATCAAATCCACAACTAAACACATTTTCGAGTTCATCGCCTCGGCGACGGTTCCCATGGACTTCAAATCTCGGATCGCTCGTTCAAATTCGCGTTGATAAAAAGCGTATTCAAAATCGAGTTGCAGCAACCGCGTTACGCTTCTCGATTGTTGGTGGTACGGTAGAAGCGTTTGCTGTCCGTTAAATTCGATTGGGAATTGGACAGGTGTCGGCCACTTTTCAAGTTGATGGGTTTGTTGAATCAAGCCGAGCATCTCATCCAGAAATTCGTTAACCGCCGGCTCATTTGGCCATTCCGCTTTTGGATCAAGCTCCTTAAGCTCCTTTCCAGTACCTACGATCGGCAGACTAGCGACCGCTCCAATCTGCGAGGTAGCAGATACACTGTTGAGAAGATTCACCCAAGCCTGCGCCCCTTCGGGATGGGTGTGGTTTCGATACCACTGTTCAAACGACGCGTTGTCGTAACCCTCTCCAGCCCGTTTCAACTGGTCCATCTTGGCCTTTAATTTCGCCGCTGCGTCGAACTCGCGAACACCAACCGCCACCGCGCCCATTGCGAACAGCAGGACCGGTACACACGCGGCGATCAACAACCAACGCATTCCACCGCGACGTAAAGGTAATGGAACATTCATCATCGTTTTCCTAAGTGGCGTATGCTTCAAGTGGCGTATGCTTCCAGCTTGCGATCAATCTTCCCGTCTTCCCGTCTTCAAACTTCAAACTTCAAACTTCAAACTTCAAACTTCAAACTTCAAACTTCTATCAAAAATCTTCCCATTCACCCAACCAATTTTGACCTGGAATCTGCAAGCCCACTTCAAGGCTAAGTCCTTGATTTTGATTGCGGCTTGCTGGCAATCCCCAAGCCGATGCGACATCAGCAAACCGTGTGTTTGCTTCGTTTTGATCTTTCGATTCAAGGTACTCGAGCAGCAACCAAGCCACTCGCGAGATCCGACGACGGTCCGCGATTTGGCCTCGCAAGCCTACCAATCCAGAGTTGTTTGCGAGCTGCACTCCGCCCAGTTCAAGTTGACTGTTTGTTCGCATTGTATTCGCCCAACTCATAATGATTGCCCGACGCCGAGCCGCCTTGCGCCCGGCCTTATCCTTTAGCGTCCGGGTGATTGCAGAATAGCTTGATTCACCGAGCGTTTCACGAGCGTCCTTTAACTGCACTTGTTCAATCATCCAACGTTCAAGGCGATCTGCGAAGTCCTGATCAACCAAACGCCAGCTGAGTCGCAGCCGGCTTGCGACTTCACCTAGAAGTTTCATGGCTGTTCGATATCGCTCTTGAGATGTTTCATTTGTCGGTTCAATATCCAAATGAGCGCGGGTTATCATGGCCTCAGCAGCGAGGAAGCTTAGCGCTTGCGACCACCGAATCGCTCCGCTCTGCGACGCTAGCTGATCTTCTATCGTGGCGACACCTTGCTTCATCTGCTCTATGAACCCTAAAGCTGGCTCGTGCTTCGGAGCAACTCTACCTGCCATTGCCGCACCACTGTTAAGACCGAGCGTTCCCGAGACACCGTCGCCCAAGTCAGCGTTCCCCATGCCTTCTCCGCCAATATCGTTCGTCGTTTCAATTTCCACGCCCCCTGAGTATTCACTCTCCGGTGCAACGTTTTGTTTATTAGCTAAAACGAGCTCAATCGGATTCTGCAAACTTCCGTATTTTCTCGATTCAGCTTCAAAGCTTCGATGCACGCCACTGGGCATTCCCGGACATGTCATCGCAGTTACCATCAGCGGGATCGCTGGAATACCGGTGGCAGCTAGCAGAAATCCGCCATGTCCCAGCCAGTACTTCCAACCGGTTCGATTATCCATCCACAGCTGAGTCATGACTCGCGTCGCGACAAATGCGATCCCAATCGGTATGAACACCATCCAAATCGGTGCGCCCATCGTGAACACAGCGAAAGCTAAATAGCCGATCGCTCCGAGTGTTACGGCTGGCGCGACAAGGAGCGACACGATTGGACTGCGAATCAATTGCCCTAACCATTGTGCGGCAGCGTGTGCCAAGAGCACGACAGGCAATCCTAAGAGTAGCAACGGATTCGAAGGCGCCTTGGGAAAGATGTTAGCCAGGATATTTCTAGTCAGAAGAGCCGCAAAGGCAGTCGAAACCAAGACAAGGACCAGCGGGAAAACTTGTCGAGTCCACCAAATGGTGCGCGGCGCGATGCCTCGCTCTGCCAAGAATTTAATTCGCTGATGAACACTATCGCTTTGAAAGACCGATGCGCCCAACCAGCTTATGATTAACCAAGCCGCAATGGGGATAATTGCATTGTCCTTTAGCGATGCTTGAGATACGTATGCGATGAGTGGCAAAAGGATCGTCGCAACAACTGCTATGAGGAGCATGCGATTCTGGACACTAAATTGCCATAGCAGAGTCGACGCGAGACCCTGGGGTTGTGCACCGAGCAAATTTCCTCGTGAACCACGGCGCTCGAAAGTTACCGAGAGGCCCTGCAACATCCGGGACCGCGGCTTCGAAGCCAAATACGCTTGCCCAGTACGCCAGCCATACCACAGGAAGGCACCACTTAATAACATGTAAATCAAGCCACTCGCAAAATCTGAAAGCCGATTCGCTGGCGATTGGCTTTGTGTCGCAATGATGGCGAAGGTCGGAAGAGCCGCAAGCGGGACAATCATACTGAGCGCAACAATTGGCGTTTGCCAACGCCATGCAGTCGCGAAGCTAAGGCACAGCAGAAAAATCGAGTTGATGATCGTAAGAGAAAGAGGAAATGCAGTATCACCCAGTGCTCTCGGCAGGATAAGCTCGTGAGTAAAGCAGAGAGCTAATAGCAGGCATACACACCAGACAATAGCCAATCCAATCAAACTAGCGATCAACTTTGCAAGGAGGATCTGATGGGGAGGGATCGGCAAGGAACTCAACCACCCAATCGTTCGCTGTTCCTTCTCTAGGCTAACTAACAGCGCGCCAGCCCCAATCGCAAACAAGCAAGGCATTAACAACAAAAAAACTCGATGAATGTCCGCCAGCGCCGATGCTTCAAAACTAACTGTAAATAGGTGCATCAGAAAGTTGATCGACACCAATGTTATCGCAAGGGGCGCAATCTGCCGAAATTCCTTCCAACACAAACGCTGGAATGCGAGCGTCGTAAACGAATTGCGAGTCAGCACGGCGGCATTCGAGTTCGCAGTGGAGTTTGCAGTGGAGTTTGCAGTGGAGTTTGCTAGTGAGTTCATGATTTCGCTCGTCTTAATTAGGAAGCTTGACGGCCGGTTGCATCACTGCCTTCAATGCTTGACTTCAACAGCGGTTCGTATTCGGCTGGTTTAGGTGTCTTGCCTCGAGTGCAAGCGACAAAAATCTCATCGAGCGTTGCGGGCCTTGAGCGTAAGTTCTGGATTCCAGGATGAGCGGCCACTGCTTGCTGTGCGGCGGCATCGAATCCGCGAGTTACCCAGCGAACTTGGCGGCCCTCTTGCTGCTGGCTGAGAACATCGACTGGACCGATTAAAAATGGAATCGCGTTGAGCGGATCTGCCAATGTAAAAGTGACTTCGTGGACCTGGTCGCGAAGATCACTCAAGCTTGCGTTCAAGCGAATCTTGCCTTGATGCACAACTGCGATCTGATCCGCAACACGCTCCACCTCGGCAATCTGGTGGCTGGAAAGCAAGACCGTTCTACCGGTAGCCGCTCGCTCTACCATACTCTCCATGAACTCGCGCCTGACCAACGGATCGAGACCCGAGGTGGGTTCGTCAAGAATCAACAATTCGGGATCATGGGCAAGCGCCAACGCTAACGCGACTTTGGCACGCTGGCCTTTGCTCAAGTGTTTTATCTTGCGAGTCGCCGGCAATTCATAACGCTCGATCGATTGGCGGTAGCGATCCATGAAACCGTCTGGGTAGAAAGACGAAGCGAACCATCCGATTTCGTCGATGCGCATCCAGTCGTAGAGGGCTGGAGCATCGGACACATAACCAATCCGCTGCCGAATCGTCAATGCATCGCGGATTGGGTTAAGCCCCAAGACGGTGCATTGACCGCGTGTCGGCGTTTGAAACCCGGTCAGGATACGAATTAAAGTTGTCTTCCCAGCACCGTTTTCGCCCAAGAGAGCGAACACGGAACCTTGCGGGACATTCAAGTCGATCCCTTTCAAGGCATCACAGCCCGGAAAGTGCATTTCCAATCCTTGAATCGTAATACAATCGGTCATGGTTTTTACCTTCGATTGCGAAGATGAGCGTGTGTTATTTGCGACGAGTGTGAACGACGAGTTGGTCTACGAAATGGGTTGAGATTCGTTGGGCGACGCGACTGTTGTGACGGTCGTGGAGAGTTTTTTGAGCTGTTTTCGAACGAGCTCTTCGATCTCCGCTGCGGTCAGTCCGCCGTGTAGAGCTTCGGTTAAGACCGACTGCAAGCGATCGCTGATGAGTGTCCGCCTGACTTCCTTGCAGACTTTGGTGGCACCTTGGCAAACGACCACGCCGCGTCCACGAAGTTGTTCCAGAACACCGTCACTCTGCAACTGCTGGTAAGCTCGTGCGACAGTATTGGGATTGAGCGCCAACTGCATACTAAGGGCTCGAACACTGGGCAATAACTGGCCCGGCCGAAGCGACTCTTCAGCAATCGCAAATTTTACTTGGCGAACAATCTGATCGTAGATCGCCACGCCATTGTTTGCATCGATCGAAAAGAACATTGGGTATCCTCCACTGCGCTCGCAGTACTAGTCAACTAGCTAGATAGTACACTAGTGAATTGCCGCTGTCAAGTGGCGAAAGTCGCCAGTGTGCTTGTAGCGGAATGCGTCAAGCATTTCGGGATTTCAGAGTAGATTCAGCAACCGAAAGCCTTGACGGCTTCCGCTACGTTCACGGACTGACTCCAAAATTAAATTGTGTTGAAGCACTAGTTTTGTAAGCTCGTACGCGTACCAAAGGGAAGTCAGCGACGGTCAGAGAGGTCATCGAGTAGAAGTACGAGTACCGCAATGCATCAGTACGAGTAGGAAGAGGACTGTGGCAGAGTCGTAAAACAGACGGAAATCGCAAGCTGGAAGCATACGCCACTTGAACTCTGCTATAACAACAGCAAGTTTTTTTGATCTCAGAATGAAACAGGAACACGACGTGAAAGTGATCGCGAGCCCGCACGAAGCTTATGCGCATGTTAGCCACTGGCGACGCGAAGGACTGCGTATCGGGCTGGTTCCAACCATGGGGGCACTCCACGCCGGACACTTTGCATTAGTCGAACGAAGCGTATCGGAATGCGATATTTCGATCGCAACGATCTTCGTAAATCCCACCCAGTTTGCTCCTCACGAAGACCTGAGCCGCTATCCGAGAACACTAGAAAGCGATCTGGATGGGCTTCGTAACGTTAAGTGCGATATGGTCTTTGTGCCAACGAACGAATCCTTGTATCCGAGCGGTTTTTCAACTTACGTCCAGCCGCCTGCGGTTGCCGAACCGCTTGAGGGCGTTTGCCGCCCCGGGCACTATCGCGGTGTGTGCACGATCGTGTTGAAACTGTTCGGAATCCTTCCCGCGACAGTAGCTTACTTTGGACAAAAAGATTATCAACAGTTGGCTGTCATCGTTCGCATGGTTGAAGATTTGAATGTCAACATTCGAATCGAAGGTTGTCCAACGGTGCGAGAGCAGGACGGGTTGGCAATGAGCAGTCGCAATCGATACCTGAGCCCTGATCAGCGACAAACGGCACTGTCCTTATGGAAATCGCTCTCGTTGGTGCAGCGAATGATCGACGATGGGCAAAGAGACATCCAAATACTTGAATCGGCTATGCAGCAGCAGTTGATGGACGCCGGCGTGGACCAGATCGATTATGCGCGCATCGTTCATCAAGAATCGCTCGCTGACTTGGATGCACTGGACAAGCCTTCTGTTGCACTGATAGCAGCCCGAGTCGGTTCGACGCGATTAATCGACAACATGATGTTGACTACTTCGTAATTCACTTCCATGTCAATCAGATCTATGGCAACAGACCCACAAATCCATGAAACGGTCGTTTTGATTCACGGTTGGGTTTCACATCCTTACATTATGAAGCCACTTGAGTGGCGGATTCAACGCGCTGGCTACGACACTCGCAACTGGGGTTATCGCAGTCTGCGGTATTCGATTGAGAAGCATGCACAAGATTTTGCCAGCTTTCTCAACAAGCTTGATCAAACCAGCACTGCTCCTTTCCACATCGTCGCTCATAGTATGGGCTCGATCATAACGCGTTCGGTATTGCAGCATCAACCGCTTGAGAAACTTGGACGCGTCGTCATGCTGTGCCCGCCGAACCGAGGTTCGCACATGGCGACGCGGGTTTCTACAGTTTTGCGAGGAAGGCTCGGGACGCTCGATCAGATCTCCGATCGCCCAGACAGTTTTGTCAATCTTCTGCCGAGGCAAACCGGTAAGCAAATTGGAATTGTTGTCGCGAGTGGCGATCTTGTTGTTGAGGCCGACGCAACGCACCTTGCCGATGCGACTGACAGCGTGATTGTGCCGGGCATGCATAACTCCGTGCTGTTCAAACAAAGCGTCGTTGATTTGTGCTCAAACTTTTTCCGTGCAGGCCGCTTCAAACCTGTTTAAATTAGACGCAAAATGTGGTAGCTGGTTTTGTGAAAAATCAGATGAAGTGAAGGCCAATCGCGGGCTCGTCCGGTTTCTTACGAAACCAGCTACAATCACTTGGGACACGATTACTTTGGAACACGACGTTCCAGTTCATTCCAAAAATGGGTAACTTGTTGAGTGATGTTGGCGTCGCGACTATTGTCAAGAAAATGTGTCGCCCGTGATCGCTTTTCATCCAGCGAAATTTGGCTGGCTTCCCGAGCGGCAAAGTGCGGTTCAGTCCACCCTCTGCCCACAGCTCGTTGAATCCGCTCATCGTGCGGCGAGTCAATAAACAGAATAAAGTCGCACATCGGTTCCCAACCCGCTTCGATTAACAGCGGCGCATCGATTACAATCGCTAGCGGCACCTGAGGCATCGAGCGCACTGCGGCTATGCGTTCAAACGCCAATGACCGAATTCGGGGATGGAGAATCGCCTCCAACTGTTTTCGTTGGGCGACGGCGTTGAACGAAGTTCCGAAGACCAGCTTTCCCACTTTCGTACGATCGACTTCGCCTTGCTCAGTTAAAATACTCGGTCCCCAAATCTGAGCTAAACGTTCGCGAACTTCTTTTTCCATCAGCACATCATGACCGAGCCGATCTGCGTCGATACGCTGAGCTCCAAGGTTTTCAAGTAAGCCGCCGACGTGGGATTTTCCAGAGCCAATACCACCGACAAGTCCGATGACCACAGGACGGGAAAGTCTCGACGGCAATGAATCGGTCATGATGAATGTCGCTTTTCCATCGCTAGCAAATGGTGCTGGAGTATTCATTCTAGCATATTTTATTTTAGTGGCGTCATTTCGTCACAATCGCTAATTGTTACGGTTCGCCGCCGGAGTTCGTGAGAAGTAGCTGGTTTCGTGAGAAACCGGACGCGGTCGTAACAAGCGATGATCAAAGCCGGTTTCTCACGAAACCATCTTCCTTCTTTATCATGTGAATTTGTATGGGCGCGAGCCCTAGCGTTTGCTATATCCAGCTCGATGTTAGTTTGCATCTTAAAAGGTTGAGCTTTGTGGACCGGAATACAATGAAAAACGTTCTTTCGATTTCCAGCGGCACCTTAGCGTGGGCAGTAATGTCGATTGTTCTAGGCCAACAACCCGGTTTTCGCATCGACACCGATATACACTTTGCCAACGAAAAGGAACCTTCGAAGCAATCTCTGACCCTTTTTTCTGAAGGAGTCTACTACGATTTTTCAAAGGACGATACGACGGCGATCACGATGATCGATCCGCAGCGTAACCGAATCATCTTGCTCGATGGGAAACGCAATATTCAAACGACAATTGATATGGCTGATCTATCAAAATTTGTCGAAACTGCAAAACTACAAGCTAACACGGCTGACCTTAAACTACTCCTTAAAGCTTCTGAGCAAGTAAAATTCGACGACCAGGCCAGCACTTGTACCGTTGGTATCAAGCAGATCAGTTACGTCGCCACAACGCAAAAACCGCCTGAATCGAC
The DNA here is from genome assembly GCA_031412515.1 of Planctomycetia bacterium. Lineage (GTDB taxonomy): Bacteria > Planctomycetota > Planctomycetia > Pirellulales > Pirellulaceae > Aureliella. The sequence goes on from JANODD010000128.1 coordinate 21,163, forward strand.
CATTGCACAGCAGTACGCTGATTTTGCAAACTGGTCCGCTCGACTAAACGCCGTCTACCCGCCTCAACGTCCGCCGTATGTGCGCATGCGACTAAACGATGAACTTGGCAATCGAGGTTTTCTGCCTGCCGAAATTGAAATCACAACCACCCTTGCATCAGGCAAACCGACAACCGCCCGCTGTCGCTTGCTTGCTTTATGGCTGTTGTCTAGAGACGATCATGCGGCGATCAAAAGCGTTGGCGAAAAACTAGCCAAGTACAGCAAGCTCGACCCAAACAAGTACTTCGCCGCGCAACTAGCAGTCAACAAATAGTTCATTAGGCTTTCCATAACACGTCTACAAGCACTCGCTCATTGGCTCGCAAGGCGATCGTCCAGCTGTCGCCTGCGACCGTTAGCTTACCGAGCCGTCCACCCAAATTATCGACACGGTAAGCCTCGGCAACATCGCGTGAGCAGCGAATCATGGAGTTGATCGCTTTGTTTTCGGTCTCGGCTAATCGGAAGCGTTGCCCGACAAGCACCCCGTCGCTATTGACGAGCGGGCACTCGAGATCCAACTTTGTATTCTTGGCATCTACACTAAGCAACCAACTGCTTCGGTTCTTAATGGGTGCGGTGGCAGTCAGGGGCAAATCGAACTGGCGGTCCATGAACTGTGCAGCTGTTTGCTGGGGATAGGGTAAGTCGACTGCGATACCGAAGCGATGGGTTACCTCGGTTTGGCCTTCAACGGCAATCAACGTCTCCAGAAAACGGCCTTCGACGCGGCGATGGAATTCAAGTCCGGCGGTCAAAAGATGAGTGCGATATTCGGATTCGTCGATCTCAATCAGTTGGGGCGCGATCGTGACACCGCCGGCCCAGGCTTCGCGAGCTCCGCTGGCAAATGACCTTAAAAGCGCCGACTCGGTGGGCCAGGCAAAACGAAGTACATAAGCCGATTTCCACGGATCGTCCCTCAGAGCACGCAACTCATGCAGGCGCACGGTGACCTCCATCACACGGCTTCCACGCCAGGTCGAAAAGTCGAGTTGAAACCGGCCGACCATCTCGCCTTGATCAAGCAATTGTCCCTGGGTGCGAATGGAACTAAACACATTCGAATTCACGAGCGTGTCGACTTTGTCAGCCTTCATCTCCGAGTGTCGAAAATCCTTGCCATTTACTTCTCGACGAGCCACTGAAAAGCTAAACCGATTACCTCGGCGGCCAGGCACATGCAAGCTCCGCAAGTGGCCGCGCTGCATATCAACCTGCGCCTCGAAAAACTCATTCTGCAACAGGCCGCCGGGTTCGGCCAACGAACGCTGCTTCGACTTGCCGGGGACACCTTCGATTACAGTGGCTAGCACGAAACCAAATTGCGGAGCGTCCACTAGCGTCTTCTGTTCGCCGGCCACTGTGCCGGTGGCATGGAGACAACCCGGCTCAGGCGCAATCATTTGTTTTGCCTGAGAACTCACGGCGATCCGAGTTGCACAGCTATAGGGATTCAGGATCAGCCGCGCTGTCTCTACCGTCTTACCGACTTGATCCAAAGCAATTGCTTTTGCACCAGGTGCTAAATGCCTTACAAGCTGTTGCAACGAACTTAATCTAAGTGCTTCAAGTTGTTGCCCGATTTTGTCAATTTCATGTTGCTCAGTCGAAGCGTCTAATAGCGAGTCAATGCGTTCCCACAGCGGGCGCAACTGGGGAGCCCAGGTCGCCAGCGGCGCAGCGGAGTATACGGGCTTCTGAGCTTCACCGTCTTGTTCAATAGCCTCGACCGCTGCTGGAACTTTGTGAAAGTGGTCGAGCTGATAAGCCAAGTTGGTTAAATTCTGAATTGCAGTCGCAAGGCTGTGAAAGTGTTGATAGGCTTGCGTGCGATCAAAAAACTGGGCGGCCGTTAGCGGAGCTGTTGCCCGGAACCAGTCGAGTCGAAACTGGCTTGGCTGCAATCGTTCTTGATGATAGGAAGCATCCGTGTTTTCAAAGAAGTCGTCCGCTAAAGCCCATCTCCCTAGTGCAGGCGTGCGTTTTGCGATTGCGACCAGCAAGTGAAAATAGTCGCAGTACCGATTGGGCCAATGCGCAAGTACTAGAGCAGGAACCTGTTCACGATCGAGCAATTCACCAGTCTTTAGACCCAACACCAAAAAGTTGGCAGGGTCCGCCGCATCAATCACTTTAGGTGCGAGAGCGGGCAAGAAGGTTCCATCGGAAGCTTCCCATGAGATTTTCGCTTGCGCGCCGTGCGGGTAATCGCCGTTGTCCCATGCAATCAACATGCTGCCAACAAACCCGCTGCGTCTCAGGTGCAACGACATGTCAGGGACAACGCCAAATGAATAGCGAGAAAATACCTTCGGCTGGGAAACGCCTAGCTCTGCATAAGCTTCGCGAGCACGTCCCAGATCACGACGCACTGCATCAAAGGACATCAACGGGTGCGGCCGCTCATGATCGAGTCCGCCTACCAGTGCTGCGGATCGCTGACTTAGAGCCGCGTTGAGCAATTGCATTGACTCAGGTTGTTCTTGGTGCAATTTTCGGACAATTGCCGCGCTGGCGAGAAGCGATGTAGGTGAATGCGGATTGCTAAGCTGTTTCTTCAGCGAGGTACCGAGGGTGGTCGGTGCGAGCAACGTGATGTCGATCAGGTTTACGTCGAGCGAATAGTAGTGGTCACGCTCTTGTCCAAGTTGATCGAAGCATGACTGCAACATGCGTTCGGCCGTATCGCGATCATCGGCAACCGCCGCTAACGCCGCTTGCAATACTTGGTCACTAAACAGCAATTCATCGAGATTGCTTGAGTATCGTAACTGACGGGTCATTAATTGCACTTGCAGAAATGCATAACCCAAAGCCGCGAAGTCCAATCGCAGCGATTCGATTGTCGTAGTGCTTTCCTCTAGACCGGTGGCCGCAAGTAACTCTGCTTGGAACTCTGACCAAGGAGCTCGGGAGCGAAGCATGACGCTGCCAGCCGCCGAGACTTCATCTTGAAAACCGCTTCGCAAAACGGATTCACTGTTCGGGGGCAGTACAAGCAGCAGGTTGTTTAGGTCCGCGGGTGGGTAAGTTGCTTGCTGCCATCTCGGGGCGGTCCGTATCGCAGCGATAAGTTGCGGATGCCATAGGGCGACCCAGCCTGCCAGCAGTTTATCGGCCTGCTCCGATGCGAGCGAACGTGGAAAATCGTCCAGGCTATTGCCGGGCAATAACAAAAGGCACTCACGAAGATTCATCTAGGTCCTCAAAAATCGGATTTTGCTGGCAGCTTAGCGGGGATTAAGGGGGCTCGGAACGCGCGGATTCGGTTATCCGGCGTTTCGACATGTGCGACGCTGTAATTAGTCAACGTACGTCTGTAAACAGTTTTCTAGAAATAATTGTGGATTCAATTGAAGGCGAAAAGGGTGCCTGGGGGGCGACGAGTCTGAGAAAATCGGTAAAAGTGCGCCTAGAGCGAATGATAAATTTGACAGGTGGGGGCCTAAGGCGATACAGTTAAGGGTGTAGAAATCTCATCACAAAACTCTTGTCAGCTTTCAAGCCCGTTATTCTACTCTGAAGTCGCGCATTTGAGTTCGCTGGCTGTGCTCGGTTGTTATCCAACGGGTACCTGCAGGCATAACAGTTTGAGTGATGGGATCGGTTGGTTTCCATTAGCTTAGGTGGGTGTTCAAATGGCGAAAAAGTCGTCGGTGTGGGGAATCGAAATCGGACAGAGCGCTATCAAAGCGTTGCGTTGCCGAATCGATGGTGACACAGTCGTAGCAGAAGCATTCGACTACATCGAGTACCCCAAGATCCTTAGTCAACCTGAGGCTGAACCCGAGGTTCTGGTACGAGAAGCTCTGGAAACGTTTGTTAGCCGCAACGATCTAAAGAAGTGCCGGGTTGCGCTGAGCGTGCCCGGTCAAAGCGGTTTGGCCAAATTCTTCAAGCCACCGCCTGTTGAACTGAAGAAGATTCCAGACATCGTCAAGTACGAAGCCAAGCAGCAGATTCCGTTTGATCTCAAAGATGTGATCTGGGATTACCAGTTGATGTCCGGTGGGGACATCTCCGACGGATTCGCGCTTGAAAGCGAAGTTGGGCTGTTCGCGATGAAACGCGACGCCGTGTTCCGCGCGCTGAAACCGCTGCAAGCTGCCAATATTGAAATCGACTTGCTTCAGTTGGCTCCGCTGAGCATCTATAACATGGTGACTTTTGATAAGGGCCTTACTAGTGAAGGTGTACCTTATGATTCTGAGAACCCACCCAAGTCAACGGTGGTTCTCGCGATGGGTACCGATGCAACGGACTTGATCGTCACGAACGGTTACCGCGTTTGGCAGCGTAGTATGCCATTGGGTGGTAATCACTTTACCCGACAATTGACCAAAGACCTGAAGCTGACGTTTGCCAAGGCAGAGCATCTCAAACGCAATGCAATGGAAGCCGATGATCCTAAGCTGGTCTTCCAAGCGATGCGTCCGGTCTTTAACGATCTCGTGACCGAAGTCCAGCGTTCGATGGGCTTCTTCAGAAGCTTGAACAAGAAAGCGGAAATCGGTTCGATTTTGATGTTGGGCAATTCGGTCAAGCTGCCTGGGTTGTCACAGTATCTCAGTAAGAACTTGGCAATGGATGTCCAGGTTCTCGAGAGTTTCGAGCAACTGACGGGCGACGAAGTCATCGCCGCTCCTGCGTTCAAAGAGCACCTGCCAGCATTCGGCCCGGTTTACGGTCTGTGTTTGCAAATGCTGGGCAAAGGTCCAACCCAAACGAATTTGGTGCCTACCGAAATCCTGCAAGAACGCTTGATTCGTTCAAAGAAACCATGGGCAGTTATTGCCGCTTCATTGTTACTGCTCGGCTTTGCGGCCAATTTGCTTCCGGCCAGCAGCCGATGGAAGAATGTGCATCCTGACAAGTGGAAGTCAGCGATGTCAGCGGCGGAGTCGACGAAAAAGGACAGCGATTCCAAGATCAGTGAAGACAAGGGTCAAATGGCAACGGTCGAGTTGCTGACCAAGATCGGGCAAGAAGTCAGTGGAAACGCAGATCGCAAGTTGTTAGTCTTGGAGATGGTCAAGGCACTTTACGATTCTCTAGGTCGGGACCCAAACGCGCCCCCTGATCCATCACCCTTGGTGCTTCCGTACAACAAACGTACCGACCTGCACATAACAAAGGTCGATTCCAAGTACTATGAGACAATGTCGACGTATTTCACCGAAACGGTCAAGGCACTGTACGAAGAAGATAAACGAACCCGCGAAGATCGACTTGGCATAGCCGTGGCGGCAGACCCAGCCGCTGAAGGTAGCGAAGAGCCAGCGGCCGATGCAACGGCATCCACAAGCACGACCAGTACTGATGCAAGCGCTGAGAGTGGTGATGCCATGTCTCAACCTGGCTGGGTTATTCAACTAAACGGTTACCACTATCACAATGGGAAAGAGTATGCACCGGACAGCGATGAGCTTCGCGACTTTGTGCTCAAACGATTGATCCATCGACTGGAAACCGGCAGCGTCATGTTGCCTGGTCCTGACGGTAAGGAACACGAATTTACCTATAAGGAACTCGGGTTTAGCTATCCGTTTATTCTGCCATCGCCGCCCAATGCCTACGATGAAAAAGCGACCGTTCCAAATCCTGAGTGGTTTAAGAAGTATGGGCCGAATTCCGGCATGGCGGGCGGAATGATGGGTGGCGGCGACATGGGCAGCGGTGGATCGGGTGGTCGCGGCATGGGCGGTGGAATGGGAGCCCCAGGCGGCGGGATGGGCAGCGGGATGGGCGGTGGAATGGGGATGGGCGGGAGTGGCGTGACAGCTCCTAAAGAAGATCCTGATTGTCCACGTTTTTTCCCAGCTCCGAAATTCAACTTCGTCGTTCAGATTTGCTGGCAAGAAAAACCGCTTAGTGTTCGTATAGCAGCCCAGGAGAAAGCGGCTGAAGAAGCTAAAGCCGCTGCTGAGGCTGCTGCAGGACACACAGCCGAAGGCGCGCCTGGAACTGATCAGCCGGCGATTGATCAGCCCGCAAATGAACAGCCCGCCAACGAACAGCCCGCAAGTACACCAACTCCGGAAGAACCTCCAACCGACCCTGCTGCAGCCGCGGTAGAGCCGCCGGCTGAAGGCGGTGCACCTGCCGCTGGAGCCGAAGCGAACCCGACCCCTTAGCCAGTGGCTAAGGCATTGGCCTGAAGCCACTAGCTGGAAGTAAGACTGCGATGTTACGGATAAATCGTGACGCCGCGAAATTGGAATTTAATCTGAATCGACAAGAACCTTCAGTTCGCCGAGGAAGTAGATTATGGATCTTAAAAATATCATGGCGCAAGTCGCCAAACACCAGTTCTGGATTATTGCTGGATTCTCAGTCATCCTGGGAATTGTTGGCTTCTATTTGACTAGCTCAACTTTAAGCAAGCTCTACTCCGATCAGGCTGCCGCGCTGGATAAGCTCTATAGCGATATCAATACGGTCAAAGGAGAAATTCCGAAGCATCCTAACGAACTGTCCAAGGCGAAGATGGACGGAATCATTACTGAAGTCCGCAACGACGTCGAAGCGGCTTGGCGTCTTCAATATGACCGCCAGTCTAAGTTGCTTGTCTGGCCTGAGGCTGCGCTGGGTAACAATAAAAAATTGGTCGAAAAATTGAAGAGATATAGCCCGATCGAAACAACGCTGACTTTTCCGGATGAGCCTGCTCCGCCCCTGGGTCTGAACAAAGGTGAGAAGGACGCCTATGCCAGATACTTTGATGATCAGATGCCGGAAATTGTAAAGATCATTGGATGTGAATGGGTCGGAAAGATAAGTGAAGGCGCCGGAGGCATGAGTGGTATGGGCGGCATGGGCAGCATGGGTGGCATGATGTCAGGTTCAGAAGGCGGCGGCATGGATGGGATGGACGGAAGTGGAATGGGTGCAATGGGTGGGATGGGAATGGGCGGAATGGGAATGGGCGGAATGATGGGCGGCTCAGGTAGTGGCCCACTTATGATGCAGTCGACCGATCTCGTAACGTGGCGCAAACCTAGTCAAGATGAACTTATTAACTCAATCCGACTCTGGCGGGGTTCCTCTCCGACCGTTTACGAAATTTTGTATACGCAAGAAAACATGTGGATTCTTGAAGGCATTATGCGGATCATTGCCAAAACGAATCACGGTGCGAAAGCAAACTTCCAAACTTCAATTAAGGAAATTGAGTTCATCCGAATTGGAAAGCCGGCCGTCGGTCGGGCTGGGACAATTGATACGCCAATGGTTGCCTCGGGGGGTGGAGGAATGTACGGCAGTATGGGCGGAATGGGTGGCATGGAGGGATCCATGGACATGGGGATGGGGATGGAAGGTAGTGGTATGGGCGGCATGGATAGCGGAAGCGCTATGTCAGGCATGGGGGAAGGATCAGGAATGTCTGGAATGTCGGGAGGCGAAGGCGGAGAGGGCGCAGGGATGGTCATGGTTTCTGATCCAGCGTCGGGACGATATGTAGACTCGACGTATATGCCAATTACAGGTGATGACCTCCGGACCAAAATGCAAAGCGAATTACCAGAAGACGCTTATTTCGCGGTAGCCAAACGAGTCCCAGTGCGGCTCCGATTTATAATGGATCAACGCAAGGTTCCACAGTTTTTGTCGGATTGCGGCAATGCCGACTTAATGCTTGAAATTCGTCAAATTCGCCTGGGCAAGACCACACCTGCCGTAGCGGGCGGATCTGGCATGGGTGGCATGATGGGCGGAATGATGGGCGGCATGATGGGAGGAATGGAGAGTGGCGGACGTGGCGGAATGATGGGTGGAATGATGGGTGGGGAATCTGGTGGCGATGGCTATGGAAGCAGTAGTGGAATGGAAGGAAGTATGGGCGGTATGGGAAGCATGGGGGGCATGGGGATGGGTGGCATGGGCGGTATGGGCATGGGGGGAAGTGGTATGGTGGCCGCCAAGCCTTCTTGGGAAATACCGGTTGAAGTTTACGGTGTTATCTACCTCTACAATCCCGTTTCGATAAAGAGGTTGGGGCTAGATAAAGTTACTGAGGACACCGAACTTTCCGACAAGGTGGACACACCAGCGGCAAGCCCAGAAGCAGCTAAACCAGAAGTTGCGGCTCCTGCAAGTCCAGAGAACGGCGGCGCTGCACCCAATGGAACTGCACCCAATGGAACTGGGCCGAATGGAACTGGGCCGAATGCAGGGGCGACTGCACCTGGACCAGCCGCTGGCGGAGCGCCGGCGGGCGTGAACCCTGCACCTGCCGGATCGCCCGCTGCACCGACAAGCCCTGCGGCACCTAATGCCAACGGTGGTCAACCACCCGCGGGCTCGAAATAGTTGAATTTCTTGTTAAGCGTCTCAATTAAAATCCCGTGTTTGGAATTCAAGGAGTAACCCAATGTTTGGCAAGAAAGATAAAGCTGACAACGCTGTAAAAGCCGAAAAACCGGCTAAGGTTGTCAAGGAAAAAGCTCCTGCGAAAGCCAAGGCCAAGAAGGCTAAACCTTCATCCGGCAAGAGCGGTCCGAACTTCTTTGCTTCCCATGTGGAAAAGCTAGTTTTAGGACTTGTTGTTGCCGCCACAGGATATGTGATCTATGACGGCATCAGCCGCAAGGGTTACCCAACCGACCGTCAACCAGTAAGTCTAAATCAAAGTGCAAGTGAGGCACTCCAGCAGATTAAGGTTGATCACACGGAGGCAATTTTCGCCGAGCGCGAAATCAAGCATGCGTTTGTTCCCGAGGTCGAAAAGTCGCGACGTCCAATCGACTGGTCGATGTTCGCAATGGGAAACTTGCAAAACGAAAATGCGAGCGGACCTCGCGAACTGCGCGGCGATCCGAAAATATTAGCGCCTGAACAACTCGTTGTGAAATGCGTCAGCGGCGCGATTGCAGTTGAAGTCCCCAAGGATACTCCAGATGCTTTCGATGCATTCGAAGACGCTCCGCGTATCACTATTAAGAAACCACCTAAGATAAACAACAAAAACAAGGACGCCGACGAGGAAGATGAAGACAAGATCAAGCCCCCAGCACGGCGACTGTTGTCCAAGTATGACTTGGGGGCTCCGATTGGTGCCATGGCAGGCGGAATGAACGGCATGATGGGCGGCATGGAGGGCGCCGGCGGCATGATGGGCGGCAGTGGCATGATGGGCGGCAGCGGCATGATGGGCGGCGGTGGAATGACGGGCGGCGGCAGCATGGGTGGAATGGGAGGCATTACTGGCGGTACAACCGGCGGTGGACTCGGGGCCAACAAGAATCTTGGTCCTAAAACAAAGGTTGCATCCCAAGCACAGATATTCGTTGCCGCGACCGCTTTGGTAAAGCACAAAGAAATGTCTGACGAATACGAGCGCCAGTTCAAGAACTCGGGCGACTACAACTTAGTTCGTGATATGCCTGTCTACCTGACGTTCGAAATTCAACGCGTGGACGTTTCGCAGAATCCAAGCCGCGAAGTCCAAGAGAAGGAATGGAAGACGGTCTCTGATGGAACTAGGCAAGTGGCGATGCGAAAAAACTGGGCGATCAAACCGCCTTTGGGTCGGCCTATTCCTGAAATTATTGACTTGAACGCGCGGCATCCAGGATTGACCATGCCCATCCCCCCACTGCTGATCAAAGACTATCGCGAGTTTGCTAAGCATCCTGCAATTGATTGGGTTTGGGACACCAAACGCTTGATGGCTCCACCGAAACAGAAAGACCAGAAGAAAGAAGACGAAGGCGAAGAAGACATCCTACCCGGACAGGGAGGAAGCGCTGCTGCCGGTGGCATGGGCGCGATGGGTGGTAGCGGCATGGGCGGAATGATGGGTGGCATGGAAGGAGGCATGGACGGAGGGTATTCAATGGGTGACGGCATGGATGGCGGATCGGGTATGGAAGGAGAATACGGCGGCTATGGCGGCATGGAAGGCGGAATGGGTGGCATGGGCATGGGCGGAATGGAAGGAAGCATGGGAGGATACGGTGGCAGTGGTATGGGAGGCGCGATGATGAGCGCAGGACCACAGCCTGAATACAAAATGCTTCGCTTTTATGACATGCTGACGACTCAAGATGTCGGTAAATCTTTCCGTTATCGTGTGCGGCTGATTATGCGAGATCCTAACTACCCTGAACGGATAAAGAGACGGATTAAGCCTGGTGAATATGTGGATTTCGAAATCCCGGCCCCACAACCAAACACTTTGCAAAAAGAAGTTTTCGACCGGATCGCGGATCAGCGTCGTATAGATGATGCTGCCCATAAAGCCGATCCAAAGGCCCGTCGTAAAATGCTCGAAACAGAATGGAGCGAACCGAGTCAGCCTGTGCGTATTTCAGCGTACCGCGACGCGTTTGCTGGTCTTGGATACGACCCCGCTTCTAATCCTCGCCCTTCTGCAGTCAGCGGCGATTCAGAAGCCAACGTGGTTGCAACCTTGATGGATGGGGCAACGGGGGCAACTTATGCGAAAACGTTCAACGACGCCAAGCGTGGAAGTGTGTTGAATTCCAATCTGACATCGAAGAAAGAATTGCTCGAGTTTGTCGTGCCCGCTAACCGCGTTGTAAAGCAGCGCGAAATGCAGTTCGCGTCCAACAGCGTTGTAGTCGATATCCGTGGTGGCGAAGAACTGGCGGCAAGCAGTAAGCGTGACGGTGACCCATTGGCGGCCAGTGGTGAAGTCATGTTGATGCTTCAAGATGGTTCTATGCAGATTACGAACGATATCGATGACACCTTCGAGTACCGCATGTATACCTTTGCTGACGAGCACGAGATGGCTAAAAAGGCTGGTGCTAATGGCGGCATGGGCGGCATGGGTGGCATGGGTGGTGGCGATGGTGGAATGATGGGCGGTGGTATGGGGAGCGGCGGAATGGGAAGCGGCGGAATGGAGGGAAGTGGAGGCGGACCCGGAGGCGGCAAAGGTCGCGGCAGGTAAAGCTTGCACAATTCAATAAGAAGAAAAATTGCGGCTCAGTGGAAATTCACTGAGCCGCTTTTTTGGAATTCACTGAGCCGCTTTTTTGGTTGGTTTCTCAGGCTGATTGACGGGCTTGGAGGCTCTCTACCTGCTTACTTGGGCGGCTGATAGACGTCACCGAGCGCTTCAGAGAGGGCTCTGCTGTTGGGGATGTCCTGCGGCCAAAGCGTCCAAATAGAAGTTCTCGCCATGATTTTTGTATGGAATTCATCCAGCAATTTGCTGTGTTTCTCGCGGGACATTCTTTTGCGAATATCTGCTTGAGCCACGTCGAACGACTTTTTAAAGCCCGGTTCGCGTTCCAGAACCTCGATGATGTGAAAACCATTTTCGCTTTCAATCACTTGGCTCAATCGTCGTAGCGGTAAGGAGAAAACAGCTGCGTCGAGAGCCGTCGACTTAAGGCTTCCTTGAGTTGTCCAATCGAAAATGCCTCCCTGGGCTGCTGTAAAACCTTCCGACTGCTGTTTGGCCACTGCTTCAAACGGCTTACCACCGAGATAGACTTGATTACCCAAATCTTTGATCAAAGCCTCGGCTTCCTGACGAGAGCGTTTTCCAAATCGAACGCACAGTTCACGCCATTTCGCCCGAGCCGTTACATTCCATTCTTCAGCGTGATCCTGATAATATGCCCACAATTCGGCACGACTGAATTCGTATTCGTCCGGTACATACTTGCGCTCAAGTTCAGACGACAAGACTCGCTCAGTGAACTGGTTTTGAAGCGTGGCGATCGACATCGATTGTTCATGCAGTTTGCGCTCAAGGGCAGCGAGGTCGTCGACCTTGTACTTTTTCATCATGACAGGGATCTGTTTATCATGAAAAATCTGCGCAGCCTTCATCGTCACCTTGGCCTGCATCTCCTCGACTTCCTTCGGAGCTTTGTTGCCGACCATATCACGAAAGAACTCTTGGTAAAGAGCTTTGATCTCAACATACTGAGCAAGGACGTCGCGAATCAGTTTGGCCTTTACCTGCTGTTCTTGAGCAGGAGTCATTTTACCCCGGTTTTTCTCCAAGATTGGCTCGATGAACACCATCATGTCGCCGGCTAGCACATGCTCGGTCCCGACAACAGCCACCAACTCTCCAGCATCGAAATCTCTTGTGTTAGCCTGGTCGCTCGCGTTGGCCGGGTTACTGACGAGCGTTCCTGGGGTCGGTTCTTGTCCGCGGACGATCAAATCCGCGGGCGAGTGCAGTGACGTACTGGGGCTCGCAGCACTGGGGCTCGCACCAATGGGGCTCGCAGCAATGGGGCTCGCAGCAATGGGGATTCCAGTATTTGGGGTTCCATAATTCAGGGCGTCATTATGTTGAGCAACGGCTGACTCGGAGAGCTCAGCTGACTGAAGTTGAGCTTGTCGGCCGGGCGTAGACCAGGGGCTTTGGGCACAAGCTGGCAGGCAAATACAATACGTGGCCAGCACGGGCATACACCTAAGGAGGCGACGGCGCTTTGCGATATGATTCGAAACAACCGGTGGAAGTGAACTTTTGCAATCGTCTGCGTAAACAGGGTTTTGGGTGTACTTCATGATTGCAACTTCGCTTTGTGCAGACCCCAGTGTCCGAAGGTGTCGAATGAGACCAACAAATGTTTCTAGACAACTTTCGCGACCTGGTGCAATAGAGAATGTGCTGTTTCAGGTCCGTTTGAACTACCTAGCCATATGGCGTCGCAGATGCGACAACCTCGCTAAGGGATAACATTTCTGTATAAACCGGGTTAGAATATGGGCCTCACTTGGTCTGGCCCGACTAATAACTGCCTAACGTGGTTAAGGTACAGCTTTAGCAATGGCTGACATCACAGTGACACGACTGCCAGTTGCCTGCGGTCGTTTCCCCTGGAAAATCGAATATTGGAGCCACCTAGATGCAGTTGAAAATGAACTTACAAGTATTTTTTGGCGCTTTGGCTACACTTGCTGGAAGCTTTGCGGTCGCTCAAGAGGCTAAACCGACCACGGTAGAGTTGGCTGATGGCAAGATTGTTTTGGTCGCCCCGGCAGCGTGGGTTAGCGTGAAGCCGAAATCGAACATTGTCCAGTACGAATTTTCAGCTCCCAAGGTCGAAGAAAAAGATAAAGACAAAGCGGCTCGAATTACGTTCACCGCCTCAGGTGGCAGCGTAGAAGCAAACATCGACCGCTGGTACACGCAGTTCGAACAGGCTGACAAAAGTTCAACCAAAGACAAGGCAAAAGTTGAGAAATTTGATGCAGACGGACAGACCATTGTTCACTGGGTCGATATTCCTGGCACGTTCAAAGACACTATGGGCGCTGGTCCTTTTGCACCTAGCAAAGCTCCAACCATGCGAGAAAATTACCGTATGCTGGGCGCCATTATCGAAACCAAGGGCATGGGCAACCACTACGTAAAAATCACTGGGCCATCCGAAACGGTGGAACAGTTGTCTGAGGGTTTTAAGAAGATGCTGAAAGAACTGAAGGTAAAGTCGTAGGTTAGTAAGAGAACTGCGGATTAACACCAGTTTGTGGACCGTTTATTGCATCAAAAGCAAATGGAGACGCTCACAGGCTATTTCGAAAACTCCCAGGCTGGAAGCCTAGGGCACTTGGAAAAGCTGTATTATGCTTTTTCGGACTCGAAAAATGTCATTTCAGACTGGACGATTAAAAGCGAATTGGGAACAATTGGGCGGGTCTGTGTAAGAGTATGCAACTTGATCGACCTCCAAGGTTCAATCAGAACATTTGTTGCGAAAAGAGCCAATGAAAAATAAAAAGAAAAATCAGCGATCTATGAGTCGCCACTATCGGCAAGCTGCCGGTCCGGTCGTTCAACCAACGACTGAAAAAGATGTCGCTGAATTACTCAGTGGCGGCGCACCTAGCGAAGCGTCAAAAGAACTCCGCTGGAACGCTGGCAGAGCAAACGTTGCCCATAGCAATAACATCAGCTGGATTGCAGCGGCTTGGCTGTTGATGATTCATGCCGGAGCGATTGCGGCTCCTTGGACTTTCTCCTGGTCTGCATTAGCACTCGTCGTTGTACTGCACTGGTTGTGCGGTGGGATCGGCATTTGCCTGGGATACCATCGATTGTTGACACACGGTGGGTTCGGTTGCCCACGCTGGGTGAAACAAGGTATCTCCATGATTGGTTGCTTGGCTGGCGAAGGACCTCCTTTGCAGTGGATCGCCAATCATCGACTGCATCATGCTCGAAGCGATCAAGACGGCGACCCTCATTCGCCTCGCGACGGGGCTTGGTGGAGTCACGCGTTTTGGCTGGCGTACCGCGTCGGTGGACGCAATCCAACGGAGTTTTATAAGAAGTGGGCTCCTGATCTTCAACGCGATCGCTTTATGCGAAGCCTTGAATATGCGTTCCTTCCATTGAACGTGGCTCTATCGGCTGTAATCATGGGAGCTGGCTATCTAATTGGTGGTTGGTCCCTGGCGGTCTCTTGGCTAGTCTGGGCGGTTTGCGTTCGAATGGTTTTCGTGCTCCACTCGACTTGGTTGGTGAACTCAGCCAGTCACATTTGGGGCTACCGTAACTACGAAACTCGCGACGATAGCCGTAACAATTGGTGGGTTGCATTGTTAACTTACGGTGAAGGCTGGCACAATAATCATCACGCTCATCCACGCATGGCCAAGCACGGTCATAAATGGTGGGAATTTGACCTAACTTACCAAACGATTCGCGTGATGAAAGCCTTAGGATTGGCTTGGGATGTGGTTGATTACCGCACCCGCAGCGAGAAAGCAGCTTAGCTGCACTTGTAGCTGGTTTCGTAAGAAATCGGTTGCAGCCAGTAGCTAACTACATAAAACTAACGTGAACCCGATGTGCTCTGTTGTACATCGGGTTTGTTTTTGGACTCAAATCTTTGTCTCAAATCTTTGCAGGAGCAGTTCGATGGCTGATACAATTTTTGGGTTGATCATTCGCAAAGAGATTCCAGCAAAGGTCGTCTATGAAGATGAGCTTTGTTTGGCCTTTCACGATGTCTCCCCGCAGGCTCCTGTGCATGTGCTGGTCATTCCCAAACAGCCGATCAAATCATTGGCACAGTTGCAGGCCAGCGACGCAGCCCTGCTTGGGCACCTGTGGATTGTTATTGCTCAAGTCGCCGCGGAACTTAATCTGGCAGAGCCTGGCTATCGGGTCGTAGTGAACTGCGGTCGCGATGGCGGGCAATCTGTTGACCATCTGCATTTTCATATTCTCGGTGGACGCAGTTTGAAGTGGCCGCCGGGGTAAGATATCGATTTTTTGCGAGCGTTGGGCGAGTCGCTATTTCGTCCAAAAGAAACGATCTGTACTATCCGTAGTGCTCCTTATGTAGCTGGATGAGCGTTTGAGTAAGTATGTCCGCTTTTACGTATCGCGCTTGCCAGCAATAGAAACCACACCTGCTTTCCCCAATCGGTTGCTGATGATTCTAAACTTCGTCAAACATCATTGTCCGCGATTTAATGGCTTGCCCATTGGAATTCTTGCATTCAGCATTGCAGCCGTAGCTTCAGTAAACTCATTGGCTCAAGAAGGCAACGGCGTAAAGATCGAGTTAAAGTTGACTCCATCGGCGCAGGAAAAAACCGCGCCCAGCGAGGATAAGCCAAAGGTTGAGAGCTCAGAAAAAACGACTGAGATCAAGGAAGAAGTTCCTCCCATGCCCAAGCAAAGGGAGGCGCACAATCCGTTTGTGCTTAGTGCTTTCCAAATTGTTTCCGATAAAGGTTCGCCGAAAGAGGACAAACCCAAGACTCCATCAAGTGCCGGTGACAGTTCGCAGACCGAAGATGCACTTACCTTAGAGCAACCACTAAGCCCATCCAAAGACTCTCAGAAAGAAAATGCTTCTGCACCGGCAAAAGTAGACTCGCCGAATGCTAAAACTCTACGCAAACTCGACGGCAGCTTGGACAAGGCTAAGCCGAACAAGCCGCTAAAAATCCAGAATCCTGAGGCAGATTCCAAAGACGATAACGAAGACGCCGAATGCCCCGGAGGAGTCGAAGGTTCTAAATCAACCACTACCTTACCCGATGACATTCCGCTCAAGCAGGATGACCATCCGTATGACGCTCCCGCTGCTGAATCGTCCGCCAAACCTGATCGTCCGGTAGGTCGCACACCAATGCAACTCAGCAGTGAACAAATGCGTTTGCGTACTGAAATCAATCAACTTCTTCGCTACTACATGCAACATCCAGAGACGACGGCACGTCGTAGTCCTTGGGCGGTCATGCATGCGATTCTGCCTTATGGGGTCGAAGCGGAACTGTCGGCTGGCAACCGTCGCGTCAATGCAATCGGATGGATGAGCTACAATGGTCTTTGCAAGACGCAACGCATTTTCCAACCAACCAAAAGCGGATTTCGGACCAACCTTGGGCCTGGCGTTCAAGGACATGAAGGCCAATTCCTCGCGATCCTCGCGCAGTCGAAAGTTGCACCCAATTATCCGATCAAAGTGGGTGAACGCGGTTACACGGTCAATGACCTTGTTCGGCTAGAAATGGCGACTTGCAGAGAAAAAACTGAACTGACCTTTAAACTGCTTGGTTTATCCTACTATCTCGAGCCCAACCAGCGTTGGCGCGATAACCAAGGTGGCAACTGGTCACTTGAAAAACTGGTTGCCGAAGAGCTCGATCAGCCCATTGTGGGCGCTGCATGCGGCGGGACTCATAGACTGATGGGACTTACATTCTCCCTGTTGCAGCGGAAGCAAGCGGGATTGCCGATCGATGGTCATTGGGAACGATCGGCGCAATTTTTAAACGAGTTTGTCGCTTACGCGTTCTCTTTGCAAAATCCGGACGGTAGTTTTAGCACCGATTGGTTTGAGGCTCGGGCTAATGATCCGAATGTTGAGCGTAAAATTCAGACCACTGGGCACGTTTTGGAGTGGTTGATTTACACTTTGCCAGATGACCAACTGCAATCGCCTCCGGTTCAAAAGGCCATCGGGTACTTGATGGATACGTTGGGCGCAGAGCCGGGCCGAGATTGGCCGATTGGCCCGCGCGGCCACTCATTGCGAGCTCTCGCGCTTTACAACCAACGTGCTTTCGGTGCTCAACCTGGAAAATTAAAGCAATACATTGCTAACTTGAACACCGAATCCAAGCAGCGGTAATTGTCGTAAGCGGATAGGTTAGATAACATAGATGCTTTGGCTCTTTGCGATTTCGCCAGTGCTTCGCGCTTTGCTGGGCAATCTAGAGTCGACATTCTGGTAGCGGCTTGGGCGTATCTCCTGGGCTGACGAGAACTTCCATTCGCATGAATGTGGAGGAACTCAACGATTTGCGTTGGACCGCTGCCACTAACTGATCGATGCAGAAAATGGTTGCGCAACGGCATACAAAACAGTTCACCTTGATGTTGGCGTCTGCGGGTGCCTTGGTCCGCGATACGAGCGCTGACGCGTTGTTGGTCCTCCTTGATGGTGCGACCGACTGGCAAAAGCTTAGGCAAGCCGTTCCTGAAAGTGTGAAGAAGATCATCGTTGCCGCTGACCTCGAAGAGGATCTTGTCGGGGCCGCGCAGGAAGGGCTAATCGCTCTCACGCTTCATAAAGAGAAATCGCCGCTGCTAGAACGTTTGCAACACGCGTTACTTGAAGCGGTCGCAGACGGAGTGCTCAACAGTAACTGCGATGTCATCGCTGTTTATAGCGGCTTTGAGTTTCAAAAGATCGACTCGATCAGCCTAATTCGCTTGGACGATCGGATGCGGAGGCTGACGTCGCGCGATCTTCAGTTGCTTGAAAGCAGCGTTCCACTTAAGAGCCTCAAAACCGTTATCGACTTGGCGACGCAGATTGGACGAGAAGGCCGCGAAGGGAAAAAAGTCGGCACATTGTTTGTCGTCGGTGATACGCGGCGAGTATTGAATCATTGCAAAGATAGCGGCTTTGATCCACTGCGCGGTTACAGCCGAAAGATGCGAAACCTGTTTGACCCCAAAGTTCGCGAAGACATCAAAGAGATCGCCCAGATGGACGGTGCCTTTGTGGTATCTCCCGAAGGAGTTGTCGAAAAAAGCCGCCAGATTCTTGAAGTGGCACACGCGGATTTGACACTTTCAAAAGGGCTCGGCTCGCGGCACTGGGCGGCGGCAGCGATTTCGCAGTTGACCAAGGCAGTGGGAATCGTCGTTAGCCAATCTTCGGGAACGGTGCGACTGTTTCAAAACGGTGACTTGGTTTTGCGCATCGAACCGATGGATCATGCCGTGAAGTGGCAGGAATTCAACTACGATCCACCGCCACCCGACGCCGAAAATTAAAGCTTCTTGGCTTCCCAAAGAGGATTGTCGACCGGCAGAAACGATGGGCTCGTTACAATTGTGCGTCGCCACTGCTGCAATACGGCTCGATTGGGGATGCTCGGTTGAAACCCTGGATCCTTGCCAACTAAGCGACGCAGTTGATTTGCGGCGAGGACGCGCTCGTCAAGTTCTTGACTACTAAGTGATTCAACTAGCTTTGTCAGTACTTCCTTAGGCTGCGAAACATTAGACGAGCCTGCGAGCAGCAGGTAAAGCGCATCGCCGCGACCTGGATGTGACTTTTCAAATGCCGAATGAAGTGCTTCAGCGCCCTGCTCATTGGCCGCAATCAACTGCTCGGCCAGTCCTATCGCGGTCGACCAATGACTACGCATGAGTTCGTTGTTCAAGAAGTCGCCGGCGAATCCTTCCCAGTCACCCAAAAGCATCTGGGACTGAACCGCCAGGGCCGCAGTCTCGGGTCGGCTGTCAGAGCACAAACTGGTCAACTGATCCATGACATTTCCGGATTCGGGTATGGCCTTGAACATATCTGCAGCAGCAAGCATGTCGAGCGGCCTTTCATTTCCGGACCGATACCACGCCGGGATTGCTCCCAACTCGAATTCAATCGGCTGAGCATCCGTAAATGCAACACCTTCGCCAACGACCAATTGAATACTCTTGGTTTCGACATCTTCGCGGGTCGGGGTCACGGTGACTTTCCCCTCAACCGCGACAATGATAAGAAAAGGCTTATAAGCGAGCTTATCCGTAATCGAACCATGTGAGATTGGACGGAAAGCGACTTCGACGGCCGCCATACTCGTCGCTTCATTAAATTGGAGAGTAACTAAACCGGTCGGGCCCGCAATATTTACAGATCGACCTGGTGCACCACCCTTCGCAATGGCTCTGCATAACGAGGGCGTTACCGTTACTTTCTCATTCTGTAATAGTTGCATGCGAGTTGGGCCGCATACCGACCAAGTGCAGACGCCAGCCAGATTCAAAGTAGGACGCATCGAAGGCGGAACAATAATATCGCATTCGGCTGGCAGCGATGTATTGGCTGCCACTCTTCGCAATGTGCTTCCGTCGACAGATTCCCGCACAAATAGCACCGATTTTGCATCTTCGGTACTTGGCGTCCAGCGAAACGTATTGATCGCTGAATCAGCCATTGTCGCTGTCGACTCAGCGTTCGTGGTGTCGACAGGTTTAGCTTCTTCCGTGTTGGAAAGCTCTGAATTCATGCTCGGCGCGTCACCCGAAGGACTGTCGGAGTCGCTTGGCAATGGACCGGTATCCAAAACGGATTCGGTTTTTTCGATGGGTTTAACTGCACTTTGTCCGATCACATCGGTTGGTTTAACCGCATTGTCCTTAGAGTCTTTTGCAACGGCGTCATTGATCGCAGAGTTATTCGCAACCAACAACTCGCGCACTTTGCTTAGCGGGCCGAGAGCTTGCCATGCAATGACACTCAGCAAAGCGGTCATCGCGCCGATGGCCAGCGGAATTCGCCAGTTGCCAGTTCTCTGCCCCACCAAGTATTCAGGGACCTCATGAGCCAACTGTGGACGTTCGAGGTCCAATCCTTGCGGCTTGATGGACCCTCCGCCTGAAGTGACCATAGGTGCCTGAACCTGTGAGAGTTGCGAGGCAATCGTCTCGTCGGCTTTAACTTCTGTGGCAACGACCAACTTTTCAGGATGCGAACGGTCAATGCGAAGAATGCTTTCGGAAGGTCCATCCTTGGACGATTTTTTACCGATATTTAATCGTCGCAAAAGGGCGGCTTGATTTTGAGGATTCGTTAAACCCTCCGCCAGCGCCTTTAGATTGGGTGGCACAATAACTTGAGAATTCAGAGCTTCGGCAAGCAGTTGATGACAATGCGCCAATTCGGCTAAGACCAAGTCCGATTCAGCGATGCAGATGCGTTCAAATTCAGGTACTTGTTCACTGGCCAACGTGTCATCAAGGTATTCAGCAACCGAATTCGCGTCACCGCCAAGGCCCTCGCCGTTGAGCTTTGGGGCCAACAACTGCTTATTGGCTACTAGGTTCTCTACGCGACGCAACAGATTGCTCGCGACCGGAGTCTGCCTGATCCGTTGATGCAAGTCGCTGGATTCAGCTGGGCTGAGCACGCCGTCACGGTAAGCCAAAAGTGTTCGTAGAGTCAATCGCATGGCGAGGTCCTAAAATTCAAGTCACGCAGAGAAATTTCACCTGCTTGATTGTTAGTGACCCGTACAGATCCAATCCGTGGCGATTTCTGGAGTATTACGAGGATTTAAGGCTGCCGGCCGCCTCCACGCGTTTGGTTGCGAGCTCCGCTCGCAGCCGAACGCGTGGAGGCGGGTTTTACTCGCCAAATCTCCGGTTAGCTAATAAGTCTCCGCTCCACCTAACAAGGAGGGCGCTTCACATAAAACATCGAAATAGGTGTGGTTACTACGGTGGCTTAGACTGATCAGCCGGAAGGCGTTAGCCTCCGGTTGGGTATTGAACCGGAGGCTAACGCCTTCCGGCTGATAAGTCACCGGCAATTGTGACTTTTCTAACGGTTCCTATGCGAAGCGCCCTCCGAGCTAGGATGGCAGCAATCTCCGAGTCCTGTCGAGTTTAGCCGGTAAGCCAACGGCGATGAGAGCCTGCTGCGCACGTTAACACGAAACCAGCTACACTTTTTGCTTTCCTCTGCGGTCGTCCTATCTCTGCGGTGCACTCTCATAAACTACTATTCAAGAATCATCCTTTGCCCGCTTGCCATGCTTTGACGAGCCATCTGGAGCGCACTCAGGCTGCGATAGATGTCTTCTAGATCTGCGGTTTTACGTACCAAACTGGTCACCGCGCGATGAAACTGACTGAACAATTGTTGGCCCACGGACAACTCCGTCTCGAGAGATTCTTGATGTCTGCCGGCTTCGTCGAACCATATCAGAGTGCTTGGTAGATCAACGAATGCTAGTCCTTTCTCGCAGCAGACTTGAACGGCTGCAGGCGGACGAAAAGTAATCGCTTCGCTCCAGGTAGCCGGCATGTAAGCTCCGCAACTGATCTGCGCCAAAGTTGCAAACGGCTGTGCGTTGGGTTCTGACAAATCCAAACTCAGCACTTGGTAGTCAGACTCACCGGTTGCCGACTCGGATCCCGGATGTCCTATCGCCTGCACCGCTCGGACATCGCGTCCAACAATAAACCGGCACCAGTCAATCAACTCGACCAGTTCTCGGTCGGCTCGAGCGGTCAACGACCTTCCATTTCGACGACCATCGGAATTTTCACGGGGCAAGCGGCGGTGACAAAAAAGTAGCTTGGGTTTTCCCAGCCGAGTCGCGATCAGTTCTTTCAATCGCAGCGTTGCAGGTGCGAAGCGACGTGGGAACTCTGCCATAAACGCGACCCCTGAATCGCTGACGGCTTGCTTTAACTCCGCCGCTTGTTGCGGATCGAAATCGACTTCGCCGCCACAATAAATGGCTTTTCCATATTCACAGGCGGCCATCAGCGGAGCAACGCCATACCAGTCGCCTTCAAGCATCATGACCGCGTCAATATCCTCGCGAGCGATCATGGAGCGAAAACCATCGCACGTCTGCGCTCCAAAATCTCGGGCAACTCCGTCGGCTAGTGCCATCACTGAGCTATAAACACCGCGAAGTTCAAAACGCTCTTGAAGCATCCTCAGCGCTGGATGATGTCGCTGCTGCCAATCTCGAGAGATTCCTACCAACCCGATTCGAAGTCGCATTTGTTAAAAGTGCCTCGCCTAAGTGCAGCAAAAAGGTGTTTAGACCTCGTTTTGCAAGTTTTCGGTCCGTTTTTTACGGATTTCAAAAGTTTTCTAGGAAGCAGTGTACACCCAAACCCGTGCTTATTTCCAGCTCGAACAATGCTAGCGTCGCTTATCTAACCCGAAAAAAGGGAACGACTTAGGGAAAATCCGAGGCGTTCTTACGGGGGGCCGCAATGATAGCATCACCAAACTGAGCCGGGCTTCCCGATATGGAAGATCGGTCTGGCTGGTTGCGACCATGAATCGTCGGCTTATACTGCTGCCCAATTGGTCGTTAGACGCAACGCAATCGGAATACTTTTGCTAGTTCCCCCTGACTCCTAGCTTTTACTCATCGTGATTTGGGAACTGCGTCTAACACGTGACACCTGTTGGTGTGCTGGCTAGTTGAAGCGATTCGACCAGACACCGAAGTAGATTGTGCGTGACGTGGTTTTCGGTAGCCATGAGTTGGCTACGGTAGCACCCCGCCATGTAAAAAAGCAACTTGGCGATGGAGGTTGGAACACTCCTGATGTGTCTAGCAAAGCGAGAGCCACAAATGAAATTCCATGGCGCGTATGCAGACTCAGCGACAAGTTGTCCCGAGGCTTCTGGGTCTGCTCGTAGAGCAGCTTCAAAGCTGATGGGTGTCCCGCTGTATTGTCTTTTCAAGAAGGATGACAAGTATGGTTCATGTGGCACTAGCTTTTATACTGGCCTTAACGGCGACAGGTAAAGAGAGTTCTCTAAACTACGAAGATGCGTTCGCCAAAGCGGAGAAGGAAAAAAAGCCGCTTCTGATTCTTGTAGGTGCACGTTGGTGTGCCTCCTGCCAAGTCATGAAGCGAGATACGATCGAACCTATGAAGGATTCGGGCGATCTAAAGGACGTTGTTGTCGTGCTAATAGACAAGGACGAAAGACCCGAGCTAGCTGAGCAGTTAATGCGAGGTGAAACTCTTCCACAAGTAGTCGTTTTCAGTCAGGAATCAGGAAATTGGAAACGATTTAGCCTTACCGGCATGCAAAGCAAATCACGAATCGGTGAACTGTTGCAACGTGCATCTGCCAAATAACAGGTTTCTGCAAAAACCTGGATCCGGCAGTACTTTGCTCGTTGCATAGTTCATGCCAAAAATAGCGAAGCGGTCAACTCTTCAGCACAGTTGCCCGCTTTTTTCGTTTTTACTGCGGTGGTAAACATAAAATGCTCGATCAGTGTAAAGGTCGAGACAGTTATGCTTGCAATGTGGTGGCGTAACGATCGATCGACTATAGCGCGGCATCGCCCGTAACCGGTTTGCTTTACAGCCGCTACAATATTCGAACGTTCAGTCCAAGCTCAATCCGCCTTACACTTTGAACCTGATACGATGACACTGTTCGAAAAATTCCCCCACATCGTTCGCGAGAACGAACCGCTCGCACAATACAGTTGGCTGCGCATGGGTGGCAACGCCCGATTCTTCGCCGAACCCACGACCGTTACCGAACTTAGCGGACTGGTCAAAGAAGCTCACAGTTCTGGCCTGACAATCCGTATGCTCGGCGGCGGCTCAAACCTGCTGATCCGTGAAAGTGGTGTCGATGGTTTGGTTATCAGTTTAGCAGCCCCCGATTTTTCGCAGATCGAAATTCACGGCAGTTCTGTCAAAGCCGGCGCAGGTGCCAAACTAGGACACTTGGTGTCAAGGACCGTGGGCGCAGGCTTGGCGGGCCTCGAACACTTAGTTGGAATTCCTGGTACTGTCGGTGGCGCCGTGGTCGGGAACGCAGGCGTCATCCATGACGACCTCGGAAGCAGCGTCGTTGCAACCACCATCCTTAATCGAGATGGCACCACAGAACGCCGTGAAGCTGGTGGTCTGCAATTTGCATTTCGACGTAGTAACTTGGATGATGCAATCGTACTGTCAATTGACCTCAAGTTGGAAGCCGGCGGTGAAAGTGATCTAACGCGGCGCATGCAGTCGAGCTGGATCATCAAGCGGGCCAACCAACCTTCAACGGACTTGCGAACGGTGCTTGCCTTCGTCGAACCCGATGGAGTCAGCTTGGGTGAATTGTTTGAAACAGCAGGAGTTCGCGGAGCCTCGGATGGTGAAGCGACGCTCAGCGCTCAGTTCCCGGGCTACATTATTGCCTCGGGCGCAATCACAAGTGACCAAGTGCTAGCATTAATCGCCCAAGTACGCCGTGCCGTAGAATTGAAAACTGGAGTCGCGTTGCAATCGCAGCTACGAATCTGGTAGAAGGATAAACAAAGTGACAAGGGGCGCTTTGGAGGGCGCTTGGATCATATTAGACCCAGGCAGGATGCCTAGGCTACTTAACCGGAGTTTCCAAGTTTGGCTGCAACAAAAGAAAAGGAAGTTAAGCCAAGCGGGCTCCAAAACCTCGCTCAGTGGATCCGGTACATCCCCGGAGGTGCTTTAATTTTTGCAATCACCCCGCTGCTTATCCTGGGCTACTTCGCTTGGAAAAACTGGGGGGCCGAGCATCTCGATGTCGCTCTTTATGCTGTACGAATCGAAAATTTAGTCACGACGCCGCAGCCTACTTGGATCCGTAATACCAAGGTCCGCGAAGAAGTATTTAAAGACAGTTGCCTTGGACAACTATCGGTTCTCGATCCTCAAGCCAGTGCCACGATTGCACATGCCTTTCAGTCGCACAGTTGGGTCCAACGGGCTTCGCGAGTTCAGAAACTTCCAGGCGGCAAAGTCACCGTAGATATTGTCTACCGCCGCCCCATTGCGATGGTCTACTACGATGGACAAGCCAGCCCTGCTGCCGCAACAGATAAAAAAGGCTTCTTCCCAGTCGATGAAGATGGAGTGGTACTTCCTCTGGCCGATTTCGATCAAAGCCAAGTTAGAAACTATTTCGTAGTCATCGCGGAAGGGGCGACTCCACCAAGCGACATTGGAATGACTTACTCGGATACACGCATCAAACAGTCACTATTGCTCTGCCGCTTGCTAGAGCCCGCGCGTGTCGAGTTGCGGCTAGAGTTGATCGATGTCGAACGTGACAACCGCATGGGCGGTCCCAACCCCTGGGTAATGCGTATCAAAACCTCCGACAATCGCATTATCCATTGGGGCCATGCACCAGGCAGTGAAGCCCCCGGCGAGCCAACAGCTCAAGAGAAATTCAATAACTTGATCGCATGGCACACCGACGCCAGTTCCACGCTGCAAATCGACCTCACCAAACCTCTCACGCGTGACACCAAGTTAACTGGCCACTAGTGGCGTATGCTTCCAGCTTGCGATCTTGCAACGTGCTCTTATCTAAGTAGCTGGTTTTGTAAAAAACCGGCCAAGCTCCACAGACCACCTCCACCGCATCCGGTTTCTCACGAAACCAGCTACATTACCTTCATCCGCGCATCGCATTTGCCTGCCGATAGCATTCATGCATCCTATCGCTCAGAATCTTAAGCACTTCTTCATCGCTTAAACTTGCAACCACATCCGCTTCGATCTTTTGCCCCACAGCCATATGAATCGGATACCGCCTTGGTATTTTCGACGTTCGCGGCAAAGCCTCATAGGCACCCGTGATAGCGATCGGCACTAACGGCACTTTACTCCTCCGTGCGACCGCCAAGAAACCTGGTTTTAGCGGTGCAATCTTGCCATCGGCGGTACGCGTGCCCTCTGGAAATACAAGAACCTTCTTTCCGCCTTTTAGCCTTTTAAGCGTTTCCTTCAACCCGGCAATTCCACTGCGATCGCGATCCAGTTCGATCGCATCCAAAAGATAAATCACCGTTCCGAGCAGTCGATTGTTGAACAATGAACGACGCGCCAGATAATTCATTCGTCCATTGTATGACAGCCCAATCAATACCGGATCGAAGTGGCTTTGATGCGTGCTCAAAATCAATGCGCCTCCTTCGAACTCCATATTCGAACGACCAATGCAACGAATATCGAAGAGCATAACTCCGGCAATTCTTGCCGAATTCTTGACGAAGTGGTAGAAGACTGTTTTGAGCCAGGATTGTGAAATCTCACTGACATTTGCGGCGAAACCGGTCATTCTGTTGGCTTTACCAAATTGGTTTCGCGAACTTTGACATGCCGTCCAGCCAGCAATGTTGGTCCCAACCGATCGTCCACAATCTGCCGTAACCGATCCACTACTTCATCAAAGCTCAAACCATCGGTACACACTTCGATTGCGTCGTCTGCCTTTCGAAGTGCTCCTATAGGCCGAGCCGCATCGCCTGCGTCACGTCGTTCCTGCATCTCCAAAATCTCTTCGTAGCTGACATTGATTTGTTTCTCAGCCAACTCTTTGACTCGTCGCTTGGCCCGTTCTTCGGGACTAGCCACCAAAAAAATTTTGCAGGGTGAGTCAGGAAACACAACCGTTCCCTGGTCGCGGCCTTCAGTTACCATACTTCGGCCCGCAGCGCATTGACGCTGAATCGTTGTCAGTAAAGCCCGTACGGTTTGATTGTCCGCGATCGCACCAATGTTCTTGGTGACTTCGGGCTCGCGAATCTGCTGAGAGACATTTTCGCCGTTCATGAAGACGCGTGCACCGTCAAGCTCAATCGACAGTTGCTCAGCAACCTGCATGACCGCTGCTCTGTCATCGAGCGCTATGTTGGCTCGCAAGCAAGCCAGAGTAACGCATCGATAAAGCGCACCGGTGTCTAAAAAGTCAAAGCCCAATGACTGGGCGAGCTTACCTGCCACCGTGCTTTTACCAGCACCCGCCGGACCATCGATCGTAATAACAAAACACTGCACCTGATCGCACCAAATATTCTTCACGTTTCAACTGCTACTTTTTATCTGAGGCGTACGCGACAGCGATGCCCACTAACAATCCGCCCAAGTGACAGAAATTTGCCAAACGCCAACCGGCTGCAATCTCCCCTTGAGACATACTTGCTGCGAAACCAAGGACAATCAGGCCCAGTACGACCACGACCATCGGCATCGGAACCACCACTCCCATTTCAGGATGATTCAATGATCGAATCCAAATATAACCAAACAGTCCATAAACTACGCCTGAGATTCCGACAAAAAGCGGTGAACCTCCTAGCGCAGGGGGCATCAGCCCTTGAAGCAGATTGGGGAAAACAGCCAACATCAAGACAAAAAGCGCAAACTTGGGCGTTCCCTGAATGCGTTCGGTCAACCTCCCTAGAGAGACCAGCATAAACAGGTTGAACGCCAAGTGAAGCATGCTGCCATGCATAAAAATCGGTGTCACAACTCTCCACAACTCTCCACGCTTCAGGCTCGCTGCCGGATCTTTCGTTTTGTTCCAGGCCGCCGGCTCCACAAAGCTCAGTTCGTTGACAACGACTTCACCCCACTTGTTGTTTTGAAGCGCCCTCAAATCCATAAAATTGCTCGCGAACGAGACAACAACCGCCAGAATCACAAGCGTCAATGTTAGGGGTGGAATTGGTCCACGCGTCAGTTGAGGCGTTCGCGAAGTGTCCATGCGCCGAATATTTCGGGCTGCCGCTTGTTTCGATTTCTGCTCCGCTTGCAACAGTCGCGTGGCTTCTTTCATCGCGAGGTCGTAACGACTGTCAGTAGGATTTTGCTTGAAAGCGAGCAAGTGTTTACTCGCTTCAGCCATTTGATCCTCGTTGCGGACCCAGACTTCCCAGGAATCCGATTTACCGTCAACGCCTTCAATGTGCGTCTTGATATTTTGCGTGAGGAGAAAAGCCACGAATTGCTCGGTTGGCTTGCGTCCGTCGATTTGGCCCAGTGATCGCATCAGTGCTCAGTAGTTGGCGAATTGCAGTTGTTCGAAACGTCCAAATATAGCCGATTTTGGCTTTCAGGTTCAGTCGAAACTTGGCGACCTGAATGGGGCTCAACCAAAAAGGGGCGGTCAAATTGCTTTATCTCCACGGCTATTAAAATGCGCATGTACACTATGCCCACAATATAATGCGACTAGCTCAAGCCCCTCACCCCCGGCCCCTCACCCCCGGCGCCTCTCCCCGGAGTACCGGGGCGAGGGGAGCCAGGACCGCAGGAGGCCAACTAAAAACATCTTTTGCTTAATTTCCGGAGTGTTATGCTAAACACAAATCACGTCAGTGCACTTTTGGTTTTGATTGGGGCCACGGCCTTCAATTCGGCTCTTTCTCAATCCGCCTGCGGGCAAGACGAAGCACCCGAAAAACTCGTCGTTGTCACTTGGAACGTCGAGTGGATGTACGATGACGACCTTTCGGACAATCGCAGTGACCTTTCCAAAGAACAGTCTGCCCCTTCCAAAGACTATTGGCGCACCAAGCTGGAAAATGTAGCGGCAGCCCTGGCCGCGACTTCCGCAGATATCATTGCTCTGCAAGAGATTGAAGGCGACCAAACACTTGCCGCCATTGCCGGAGAGCTGCGACAAAAGCACCAGCTTAACTATCGTCATGCGTTCATCCCAGGTTCTGATCGCTTTACGGAACAAGATGTTGGATTGCTATTCCGCAGTGGCCTGACCCAGTATCGTCGCCACGAACAATCTCGCGAGATGTTCGACAGCAACAATTACTACAACATTTCAAAACACTTGGTTGGCGAGTTCAATTGGAAACCGATTGCCAGTCCCCTGACGGTCATGACCGTTCACCTCCGAGCAACAGCAGAAGCCGAAGACTTTCGCGTTCGTCAAGCGCGGTTAGCTCGTTATTGGCTGAACCCGCAAATTTCCAAAGGTGAAGATGTTATTCTTCTGGGAGACTTAAACACAGAGCATCCAGTAGGCGAAAATCTTGGCGATATGCTTGAACTCGCCGGAGTCGCTGAAAAAGGAAGCGAAAAAGTCTCCAGGACGCCACTGCTGGTCGACTTACTCAAATTCTTGCCTGCCGATCAACGTACGACTCACTTAATTTTGCCGCGAGCCTTCGATCGAATACTGGTAAGCCAAAGTCTAGTCGAAGACGGCCCCGGAAAAGACTGGGTCTTCAAGCAAATTGAGATTCGAAAAGACCTTGTCATCCGCGGCACGCATGACCGCCAAGAGCATTGGGACAACCGCTTAACCATGCCCTTGAATGAACTCGACACCAGCGACCATTTTCCACTCGTAGCTACTTTCGACCTCAAGTAGCTTGGTAAGATAAAGAAGACTATGAAGCCACCCGATTCCCTGCTCCCCTTCGCCCCGGTACTCCGGGGAGTAAGGGGCCGGGGGATGAGGGGTTGGAGTCTGTCGAGTTGACTTGAGATTAATGTGAACGAAGAGATAGTCGTCACCGAGCCGAATTCGGTTGGGTAGAGATAGTTGATACCGTTTAGACCCGCTCGTACTTCGAACTGCAAGCCGTTCCCGTCGCCGCTGGCTAAGGGTCCAACGATCATGGCCCCCGATAAAACGATCACCGCCCCGTCATTCCCCACCGATTGCGAAGCAACGCAGCCACGATCGCAAACATCCCAGCAATTAACAGCAGGGTGAAACCGAAGTAAAGAATAACCAGCCCCCAATCGCCGGTTACAGCGCCAGGGTCTTGAGCAATGAGAATATTGGCATCCAGTGGAACCCAAAACGCGGCCATCATCGGACTCGCGGCTCCTAAAAATTTCAATACCTCCAACTTCGAAGGTTTTGCGTCGAAACTAACTCCGATGTACCAAGCCGCAACGGGTAAAAAGTAAAGCACGATGAGCACCGCGTAACTCATCAGCATCGCTACCGAAGTACGTTTGCATATGGCTGAACAGAAAAGGGCGCTGACCGAATTGAAGACCGCTGCTATGAAAACGATCAAAAAGAAGGCTACAACGGACAGCCAGTTACTGCCATACATCTGAATCCCTAAAACGAACGCGAGAATCATGGGCCACATCAAAAACATGGTCAGCACATAAGAAACACGAAAGCCAGCCAGCAGCTTACCCCACATGATTTGCCACGGTTGCAAGACCGTTGTCAGCAACAACTCCAACGTCTGCCGCTCGCGTTCACTGGTCAGAGCCCCCGCAGAAAACACGGGCGCAACAAGAATATTGAAGACCAAGACATATGAGATGTACCAAGGGCAATATTTCGGGACGATAAACAAAAATGCAGCCATCAACGGAATCGCCAGCAACATGCTGATCTGAATCACCAGCCGCAGCATTAACGTTCCTTGGCTGAACAATTCCGCATGGATCTCTTTATCGTATACTGGATTCGCCTCGTCCTTCATCAACGACGTACGACGCGGTGGTGCAAACAATCGGTCCGGAAACTGATCGCGTTGAATGATCATGCCAATTGCATTTTTTGATTCTTCGTCGAGGTCGACAACATCTTTGCCCTCGCTACCCACATCAGGCGGATATAGCAAACGCCGCGCTGTCCACGCGCACAGCATCCAGCTAATCGCAAAATAAATCGGTGGAAGAATCACCGTCGCAATCAACAATCGCAGGTCACCGTTGCTTTCCAATCCGCGCCATACGATCGCTCCGACGATCACAAGCGGCAGAATGACTAAGTAGGAAACCACCAACGAAGATGCGGTCCGCTGAAAACCACAACTGCACGCCAGCCCAATAGAACCGAACAGCAGCACCGATATCATCAACCATAGGTAAGCCGCCAGAACTTCGTAGATACTGACACCACCCAGCGGCAGAGCCAACATAATGATTGGCAACGAGGCTACGATCAGCACGGTTAAATGCGTCAGCGATGCAACCATCTTGCCGACCACAATTGCCCACGGTTCCAGTGGACTCGCCAGCAACATCTCGTATGTTTTGCGTTCCTTCTCACCGCTGATCGCCCCAGCCGCAAAGGTCGGCGCCATCAACGACGCGAGCACATACTGTCCGAGGAAGAAGAAATCGACCAATTGTCTTGCCGCCGAAGGATCGCTGGTTAAATCGACGCGCTGATTACTGGGATAAGCGAAAAGCAAAACTGCGGCCAAGGCAAGCTGATAGACAAGCATGAGCAAAAACGCTTTGTTGGCTCTGAGATTGGTCAACAACTCCCGCTGGAGCACCGGATTTTCTGCAAGCAGCATGCGCAACCGACTTTCTACTGGTTCGAAATTTTGTTTCGCCAGTAGAATGTAGCCGCAACGTCCCCCACAATCCACTCCCGGTTGGTTTTAAGTGGGGTGGTGTCGACTACGCAGGGCTGTGAGCCGACGGCGATAGCGGCGATAGCCGCGGGTGACCGAAGTTGTAGTCAGACATGACAGTTCTCTATCCAACGAGCCTTCGCCGACCACAATCATTGCACAAGAGGAGTCAGAATTTTCAGTCGAGAATCCGAACCTCGCGGTTGGCGCCCTTTCACGGGGCGGGGACAAGGACGCCTGGAGTTTGACGCCTGGAGTTTGACGCCTGGAGTTTGACGCCCGGAGTCTGACGCCCGGATGAGCTGTGAGGAAGGACGCTTGGGACAAATGGTCCCAAGCTACGCTACACTGGATTCGGGTTCGAAACGAAGCGTGTAGCCGCTGCCGCGAACGGTGAAAATCATCTGGGAATCGGTGCCGTTGTTGATCTTGCTACGCAATCGATTGATGTGAACTTCGATGACGTTCGTGACACCTTCCCAATCAGGATCCCACAGATGTTCGCATAGCATCCGTCGAGTCACCACTTTGCCCTGATTTCGCATCAGAATTTCAAGCACGCGGAATTCGGTCGGAGTCAACTGAATCTCGCGCTCACCTCTCATCACTTTTCGACTGGCCAAGTCCATTGCCAACGGGCCAACGTCCAGCGTCGTGGTGTTTCTTGCTCGCGACTTGACCCAAGCCGCATCGACGCGCGCGCGAATCTCTGCCATCGAAAAAGGCTTGATTACGAAATCATCAGCACCGTGACTAAGCGCAGCAAGCCGCTCCTGTCGAAACTCGAGTGGCGTCAGCACGATGATCTTTGCGTTGTCATCAGCCTCCCGAAGGCAACGCAAAACGCCGAGCCCAGTTTCGTCTGTCAACGCCAAGTCCAAAATGATCACTGGAAAGGGTTTGGCCTTAACCCGAAGCAAAGCGTCCTTTCCGCTTTCCACCGACTCACACTCATAACCTTGATCCGAGAGTGCTTGGCGCAGCGCTTTATTTAAAATCGGGTCGTCTTCGACAACTAGAATCGGTCCCGAAAATTCTGGAGAGTTCATAGAGGTAATCATGTCATTCCCTGAGTGTAGATCCAACTCAATTAATAACACGCTTATCAGTTTAGAGTATCGCTAAGGTGTCGGATTTTTGCTATTTTTGCCGGAGAATTGCTAGGTTCCCGCTCTTTCACGTAAGCCCAAGAATGGAAGAGGGGCTTTACCCCCTTGCCGCATTCCCCATATGAACTATGGCTAAGATTCGCCCCTTCAAGTTCGACGAGACGATATCAGTTTTTTGCATTTTGCAGCAGTCTCCGAATGGTCGCTAATCGCTCAATATTTTCACCTTCCCACCCTCGGTTTGTCGGTTCATAAAATTGCTTGTTGACTCCCAAATAGTCCTGAGCAACTACTCCCGATGGTGAATCGTGGGCGTATTCATAGCCTTTACCATGCCCAAGTTGTTCTGCGCCTGCGTAATGTTTGTCGCGCAAGTGAACCGGCACCGGAATTAGCTTGCCTTCACTGACTTCCCGACGTGCATTGCCAATCGCTTTCGTGGCCGAATTGCTTTTCTCTGCACAAGCCAAGTAAATAACCGTTTGCGATAGTGTTAATTGACACTCTGGCAAACCAATGAACTCACAAGCCTGTGTCGCCGCCATCGCTAATAACAACGCTTGCGGGTCCGCATTTCCAATGTCTTCACTAGCCAGAATGACTAGCCGCCTACAAATAAAGCGAACATCTTCTCCCGCCTCAAGCATTCGCGCCAACCAATACAAGGCTGCATCTGGATCACTACCGCGTATACTCTTGATCAAAGCACTCGAAACGTCATAGTGTTCATCGCCAGTCCCATCGTACTGAATCGTTTTCTGTTGTACCGACTCGTTAATCAGTTCAACCGTCAATCGTACCGGTCGCTCCGGTGTTGAAAGCACCGCGATTTCAAGCGCACTCAACGCTCGCCGCGCATCTCCTTCGCTAATCCTGGCTAGAGTCTCCAACGCCTGCGGTTCAGCAAGTGTCGCAATTTCGCCAAGCCCTCGCTCGCGATCGCTCAACGCTCGCTTCAACAACTGGGTGACCTCTTCTTCCAAAAGCGGTTGCAGTTGAAATATCTGACTGCGGCTCAGCAGAGCTCCATTCACGGCAAAGAACGGATTACTCGTCGTTGCGCCGACCAGCGACACGATCCCTTCTTCAACGTCAGGCAATAGTGCGTCCTGCTGGGAACGATTGAAGCGATGAATTTCATCGACGAA
This sequence comes from Planctomycetia bacterium, assembly GCA_031412515.1. Taxonomy (GTDB): domain Bacteria; phylum Planctomycetota; class Planctomycetia; order Pirellulales; family Pirellulaceae; genus Aureliella. The sequence goes on from JANODD010000128.1 coordinate 54,560, forward strand.
CAATAAAGGCCGCGGCTGTCCAGTTGCAATTTCATCTCGCGCCCACTGCAACGCCTCGCGCAGTTCCTTCACGCCGCTCGATACAGCGCTCAACTGCCGCAGTCGCCCGCCCGTTTCCGACGCAAGTAGATAAGCTAAAGTTGTCTTGCCAGTTCCCGGTGGTCCATACAGCAAGATACTGCCCATTCGCCGCGAATCAATCAGCCGCCGTAGCAATTTCCCAGGCCCCAGAAAATGCTGTTGACCGACATATTCCTTCAACGTCCGCGGACGCATACGCGCCGCGAGCGGCAAGTTGTTGCGACGATTGTCGGCTTCAGCTTGTGCAAATAAGTCCATCGTCGTTTACGACCTTTCTCGCAACTGAATCTGCTCAGCCGCCCAGGGTGCTAGTTGTTCACGAAAGATCTTGGAGTTGTGACGAATATCCGTTGGAAGCCGCTTTGGGTAAATCAAAACCCGCTCCACCGACTTCGTCAACGCATGGGATTGCCCAACTGCGCACAATTGTTTTTCCAGCTCAGCTCGCTTCGCAGCATCTTTGGGCAAATGCTCCGGCCACGGCTCGGCGATGATGACAGGCTGCTGCCGGCCCGCTTCACCAACTCCAACCAGCGCCGATCGGTGAACATCGGGATGCGTATTGAAGATCGCTTCGCAAGGTTCGGTGAACATCGGCCCACGAGTTGTTAACACACGATGCGACTTGCGACCACAACACCAAAACCGGCCTTGCTCATCCAAGTACCCGACATCACCCATGCGATGCCAAACTCGATCACCGTCTTGAACCTTGTGCAAAGCGTTTTGGTCGACGCGAGTAACATAGCGATGCGTGACCACGTCGCCAGTGACCATGAGTTCTCCGATCTCGCCAACTTGAAGTGGTCGCACTTGCTCCATATGCTCGAGCGGACCATCATTGATTTCAATCACTTGCCAGTGGATGCCTGAGAACTTTCGCCCGACGCAGGTACCTGCCCCCTGACGACACTTATCAGCGGTCTCGCCGAGCACTTCACGCGATTCAATCGACGCGATCGGCAGTGCCTCGGTCGC
>JANODD010000129.1:0-24460 GCA_031412515.1 Planctomycetia bacterium
TACGAATGGAGGATCGAATCGTGCATGAATGGCTGATGCACGATGAAGTAATAAATACCACTGATCGCCATGCCCAGCATGAAAGCCCGCGATCCACCGGCAGTGTTTTTCTTAACCGAAATGACATCATCGTAGCGGCTCACTCCAAGAGTTACTGACGTAAGGAGTGGACAATAGCTAAGCCGACTTTGCGAAACAATGCCAAGTTGCCCTTCAATGCGTGCAATGCGGCAATACCCTATGATAACTTGATGTTGCCCCTTTACTCACTGAGTGAATACGTACGTTTTGATGTTGCGCTATTTGGGTCTTTCGGGCAACGCCAAACGCTGCGAAGCATTTCCAAACTCATTTAGGTACACAAATCGGTCAGGTAGCTGGTTTCTAGAGAAACTGGGAACGCTATGTTCGATGTCGTCTGCCACACTAACTCCTCGTGGTTTTATTGTCGTAGGTGACTTATCAGCCGGAAGGCGTTAGCCGGCGTTAGCCTCCGGTTGAAGACCTAACCGGAGGCTAACGCCTTCCGGCTGATAGGTCTAATGATTATTTACGTCTAATGATAATTTCAGCGTAACTGGTGATTTTCAAAACTAGCTGGCGGCCGAGATCGTTTGAACGTTGATTCGGCGACCTTCTTGATCAAAAAACACATGGCCTTCGATCAGCGAATAGATCGTGTAATCTTTTCCCATGCCTACATTGCGGCCTGGGTGGAATTTAGTTCCAACTTGACGTACCAGAATCGAACCTGCGGTGACCAACTGGCCGCCAAATCGCTTAACGCCACGTCGTTGAGCGTTACTGTCGCGACCGTTTCGTGTAGAACCCTGACCCTTTTTATGTGCCATGACAACTTCCGAGAATCAAATAAAATACTGTGGATTGGCAATCGTGGCGCCGAGTAACTCAGCTTTAAGCAACTCAGTTGCACGAAACGACGGCAAAGAATTCGTATGCAGCGGCCTGTAACCGCTTGAACCCCAAATCTTAGCGATAAACCCACAGATGATCAAGGCGTTCCTTCAGCCCATATTGAAGGAGGATGTAATCCTGCCGTCCGATTGAGCCTTTTACACCTGCCTGGATCTGGGAAACCACGCTTTTGGCTTGACCGGAACTGACTAGAGGTGTGCGAGGAAAGACATTCATAATGGCAGCGGTCCATGCGTCCGCGTCGGCAGCTCCTGATTTGCTGATCGCACTTGAAATGAGGACCTGCAGTCTATTCGTCGCCTCTTTTTGAAAGTCAGAAATGATCTTCTCTCTTTCGATGCCGGCCTGCTCCAAATCGGTGCTTTTAATTCCTCTTGCGAAGAGGGAATTGAGCATGAGTTGGCGTTTGAGTCTATAAGCTTTGCTGGCATCGGCGATTTCCGCGTCAGTCGCATTGCTCTTATTGCTGAGGGCTTGGATTTCTTTTCGATACTCTTCGGTAAGTGCTTTGAGTTCCAGTTCCGTGCTATCTTTTGCCAGCGCTCTGTTCCGTTGGAGTTCGCGAATTGCGTTTTCGGCTGAGTCGTTTGCATCGGCTTCTAAGGTATCCAACGCGCTTAAAACCGGATCTTGTTCAATTGAACTTTGAACAGTCTGTAAAGCTCTGGACAACTTAAGTACCGAAACTGCATTCGAATTGTTGAGGCCGAACGACTGGATAGCTTGTGGCAGAGCACCCGTTACTGGCAGCGCCACATTATCAACTGTCGGAACTCCGAAGCGGATATTGTCTTCCATTTCGTTCACAGCGTCGCCTGGCCGAACAAAATTCAGAACGAGCTGCTTTTGAAGGAATTTCAAACTTGGACCGTCGGTTTCGATTCTCTGGGCGTTGGTTAGACCTTTGACACGGACTGAAAAAAAGATTGTCTTTGGATCAACGTCCTGCCAAGTTGCGACACCCCAAACTTCGTGATTGTCGGCTTCGGTTGAAACAGGAATTTTTTGCTGTTGAATTTCAATAGAGTCATAGATTGGTTGGCCGACACGTTCTTTAGCCGCGATTATTGCTTTGGCGGCGGGATTGACTACGTCCATGTACTCGCGTTTGACGCTGAGTGAATTCAGTACAAAGGTTGGGAAGAAGCGTACCCACTCGCGAGAAACAGCTACTTCAGCACCTTTTGTTTCGTCTGGCTTGAGATTGCCGCCAACGTTTCGCACGCGGTAAAGCAAGTACCAAACCAGTTTGTCGTTAACTTGAATCATGCGGACAGGCTTGAACGCGAACTCCAAACAATGAACTTCATTGCGAAGGATCACATCCTTACTTTTCCCCAAAAGCGTATCGGAAACGGGGGCATAGTTCGGCTTCCAAGCCAACTCCGGATGTCTAGCTACCAGCGGCAAATCGATCGGCCCCATAGCCGTTTCGCCTTGCTCTGCCGCCGATTCTATGATGACAAGAGCGTCAGGTGCGAGCTTTTGACCTTGTCCGTTTCGCGTTGAAGTCGGTACCGTTTGGCTAACGACCGGCTGCGAGGCACTCAGCAACAGCAAGGCTGCGACCGCAATCTTCAGTGCCGTTTTAGGGCTACAAACACTAGCCTGCATGCTCAATTCCTACCAAAGTTTTGGGGACAATCCGAGTGATTGCGAGACCGACCGCTAGAAATTTCGACAAGTCGATCGTCCGGGACGCTTCTCCCAGAGTCTCTATATTACTTCGAGCAATTACAAACTAAAGCCCAAGACACCTCACCGTCAAGCGCTTCTGCCGGAATAGGGGGGCCGATTGTACGTTCTTCCACGTAGCTTGGGCATCCTGCCTGGGAATACTGTATTCAAAGCTCGGCAGACTCACGTAGTGTCGACTTCTAAGTTACGAAAAACCCAGGTTACGAAAAACCCAGGTTACGAAGAACCCAGCTATGAAGAACCCAGCTACGAAGAACCCAGCTACGAAGAACCCAGGCAAGATGCCTAGGCTACGAAAAAAGCAGGCTACTTTAAAATATCCAGGGTTGCGTCAGCCAGGCGTGCCAAGTCCAGCCAGGTGGTTTGGTAAAAGGAATCGCCGTCCATAGCGGCAGTTTTTCGATACTCGTCGGCTCGTTCGGAATGACTTCAGACGAGACCGGTTCGGGAAATAGCCACCCTTGCTCGGGTTTGCCAAGCCCATGAGCGGCTCGATATTGGCGATCGCGCTGATCTAACCAAAATCGACTTTCGGCTGGCAATTGTGTTGACAAAGGCCAACTCACGTCGCTCAACTGCTCCTTGGCGGTGGCAAAATCTTCCCGAGCCGCTTGCGCGATCGCCAAATTGTGGTGGGCCGCTACATTCAGCGGATTCCAGCGGGCAGCCCTCGCAAACTTTTGCTCTGCCAGATCCCAACGGCCTTTGTAGCAATCTACAATCCCATAGCGAACTTGAATGGCGCCTATCTGTAGCCATGGAATCATCAGTTTTACTTCGTCCCTTGCCACGCTCGGCGCAAGTCCTTTCCACGCATCCCGCGCACTAGCGGCGATCAATCGGTCGGTAGGATCAGGATGTGTTAGCAGCATATCGGGATAGTCTTTGTCAGCTTGCCGAGTGTCTATCGAGACCAGTTGGTTGGCAACCGACTTCGAAGTCGCAACATCAATGACTCGCCAAGAGATCAATAACTGCTCGTTCGGAGCTAATTTGTCCTCAGTTACCGGACCACGACTCTCTGGATCGACCAGTCTCGCCGTCAAAATTTCACCCTCGAGCAACAGGTTCGCTTGGGTTTTCTTAGCAGCTTGAATGGCAGTCACGTCATTTTGCAATGAAGCTGTCGAGACCAAACGAATAGGTGAATAGTTGATAAGTTGCTTGGATGAAATCAAACGTAGATCAGCGCGAGCTTCGGGCTTTTGACCCAGAAATGCCTGCTCGACCCGAGTGGCAATTTCCGAGTTACCAGCAATGGGTGCAATCGCAATTTTGGCGCCGGGCGGGCAAGCAAAAAGTGCTGGCTGCCAGACATAAATGGGGACAGTCGTCCGGCATCCACAAAACGAAAAGAAACAGCACGCGCAGCACGCGAACTGAATCCAAGCCATCGAATTCCGCTGTTGCCAATCGGATCTCTTCATAGACTAATCGACTAGCCGATTGCGGCATGCCGAGTCAAGTCGAGCTCTTCACTTTGCAATTCTGAGTGATATATATTTTTGATACCGCAAAGCCTCAGAGCGTGCCACCCAAACGAGATAAACCTAAAATTAAAGTTGGACGAAGCACTAATGGTATGTTTAGTTTGACTTTGTATACATGCGTACACTATGCGGAACTTGTTTGACGATTTTCGCGTCTGAATTTAGTTAAAAGCCAAGCACCCTCCCAGGCTCCCCAAACTACTGCGTTCCTTCTCTGCTTTGACGAAATAGGGTTGTTGAGTTCCATTTAAGCGGTTTAGGTTGAAATTCCGGTGTGATAATGCCGACCAACCGAAAACGCCACCTTATTTAGTTGAGAGATTGGGTACGCCCCAAGTAGCCTAGAGTGACAAGTCGCATGGGAAAGCTACCTAGATTCTGTGCAGCCAAATCCTGTGCACCTTGTGACTAGGCGAAAAATCCTTTCTTTGCTGGATTGATGAGAAGAAAATGACTCGACGAGAAAAACGAAATCGATTCTCACGTTGGTTGTCGGAACTTTTGAACTTTGGCAAGGCTGGAATTCAGCCGCGACGCATTTTGGTTGAACCGCTGGAAAAACGAGAAGTTTTTGCCGCAGATCCGTTTCTAGGACTGCTGGGTTCAGCTTATTCAATCGCCGGTGACACCTCGGCTGCACAAAGCGTGGCGATGCCCGCGAGCGAAGGGGAAGACGACCTTGTTGGCGAAGGCGAAGACGCAGTCGACTTAGTCGCTTTTGCGAAATTTCTATCGACCTCCAGTTTCACATTCTTTGGAGCTGACTGGTGTCCGCACTGCAAAGAGCAGAAGGCGCTCTTCCAAGATGGCGCTAAGTATCTTCCATTTGTTGAAGTTACCAACGGTGATCGTTCACTCAATCAACTTGGTCAAACAGAAGAGATTACCGCTTACCCGACTTGGGATTTTGGCAACGGTAAGGAAAACCGAGTTACAGGCGTACTGACTCTCGCCCAGCTCGAAGCAAAAGTAAGAACGGTTCTCAACCAACCAAGTTTCACGATTCCTAGATCGTCGACACCATCGATGGCTGAATTGCCAACGGTCAGCGTCGGCATTGGTTCTCCGTTGATGGTACCTATCGATGGATACGATCCTAACGGTGATCCCCTAACCATTACTGTGACCTCGAGCAATCCAAGCTTGATTGCGGCAACAGTACTTACTGGCAATCGCAATTGGAAACTCGATACCAGCTTTGGCGATATGACTTTCCAGTTATTTGAAGACAAGGCTCCCCGACCAACGAGCCGTATTGTTGAACTTACCAACAGCGGTTTCTACAACGACATTACTTTCCATCGCGTTGAAAAAGATTTTGTTCTGCAAGCAGGTGACCCATTAGCTAACGGAACTGGTGGATCAAGCCTCGCCAATTTTGACGATCAATTCAATGTAGATTTGCAGCACAATCGTTCGGGTGTTTTGTCGTATGCCAAGTCAAGCGACGATACCAATGATTCGCAGTTCTTTATTACTGCCGGACCGACGCGGAACTTGGACTTCAATCATTCTATTTTTGGGCAATTGGTAGAAGGCGACTCTGTTCGTCAAGCTATCAATCGTACCAAAACGTCGACGATCGGATCTGGAAATAGCGCCTTCCAGAAGCCTGATCTCCCAATTACTATCAACTCGGCAACGATCTTTACAGATACCGAAAATGGTATCGTTCAGCTCAAGCCAACTGGGACGGGCACGGGTTCGGCCACAATTACAGTTACCATGACCGATTCTACCGGTCTCTCAACGTCACGATCATTTACTGCCAACGTCATTCAAGACACTGGAACTAGCTCAAATAGCAACCCATTCTTGAATGACATTACTGTTGTTCGCACAACGGTCGGCACGCCCGTTAATGTAACGCTTACCAGTCAAGATGTTGAAGGAGATGCTCGCAGTTATTCTGTAGCGGCCATGGGTTCATTGCCAGCTAATAATATTTCCGTCAATAGCACCACGGGAGTCGTAACGGTTACTCCGCCTGCAGGCTTTAGCGGTCAATTGCAATTTAGAGCTTCGGTCAGTCAAGCTGGTGTACTCAACGCGCCGACAGACGAGCAGGTCGTCTCAGTCCTGGTCGGGCAACCTGCGCCGACCAGTATCGATCTAGTGACGGCTAGCGATTCGGGATCGAGCAGTGCCGACAACGTCACCAATGCGACGACGCTATCGTTTACCGTTACTGGTACTACGGTGGGAGCAACCGTCAAATTGAAAGCTGGTGGAAACGTGGTGGGGCAAGCGACCGCTACGGGTACGACCACCACAGTCAACGTGACCAATCCTGCTAGCTTGGGTCAAGGCGCGATCCTATTCACTGCGACGCAGACAGTCGATGCCCAGGAGAGCGGCGAATCACCAAGTCTCGCTGTAACTTACGATACGACCGGCCCAACAGTTCTTCCATCCAGTGCCTTCCCAGTCAGCGTGCAAACCGACCAAGCGGTCAATATCAACTTGGCTCACTCGGAAGAAGGAAGCGGTTTGACCTATGGCGTTGCGAGTGCACCGACCGGACTAACTATCGATTCAACTACGGGAGTCATCGCTTGGACGCCGAGCGTCGACCAACTTGGCGCACGGACGTTTACGCTGAACTTGACTGATGTTGCGGGCAACTTAACCAGTCAGCAAGTCACATTGACGGTCGCGGGCCAACCACGCGTCGGCATGACATTACAAGTTGTCGATACCAACGGTTCTCCAATCACGACAATCGCCGCTGGGCAGAACTTTAAGGTTCAAGTGTTTGTGCAGGATCTGCGAAGCGGGGCCGATGCGAAAGGTGTCTTCTCGGCGTTTGCGGATTTGTTATTTGACAACAACGTGATTGAGCCGATTGCTTTGAACCCAATTTCACATGGTGTTTATACCAACTCAACAAACGGCGTCGTCGAGTCTGGGCTAATTAATGAACTGGGCGGGCTATCTTCGAACATCACTTTCACTAACGGAGACAAGTACCTCCTCGCAGAAGTAACGTTCCGTGCGAAGGTTTCTGGAAATGCAAACTTGCGATTAGATCCGCCCGATAACAGCTTGAGCGATGTTACTTTATTCCAACAAAGTTCAGAAGTTCCGGCATCAGAAATTAGTTTCGGCAGCAGCAGTTTCTCGGTCGGGCTGAACTTCCAACTAGTCAATGACACGCTCAACTTCGATGAAGACAGCCCAGTGCATGTCATCAACCCGCTTACCAACGATACAGTGACCAATGGGGCGGTGCTAACGATCACTGCCGTGGGCGCAAGTAGCGGTGGTGGAACAATTACGATTGGAGCGGGTGGTACATCCCTCAATTACACTTCTGCACTCAATTTCAACGGTGCCGAAACATTTACCTACACCGCCCGCAATCAGGACGGGGTCGAACAAACGGCAACAGTGACCGTCCAAGTCACCGATGTCAATGATCCTCCGGTAGCAGTTAACGATACGTTTAATGTGTTTTCCAATAGCACTCAAAATGTTTTCGAAGTGCTCAATAATGATACGAAGGGCAATGACGCTAACACTTCAGAAACACTAACGGTAACAGCTGTGAGTGTTGGGTCACAGGGCGGAACCATTACGGTTGGTCCAAGCGGCCTGTCGATCAGGTACACACCTCGGACTGGGTTTACTGGACCAACAGAAACATTCACTTACACGCTTAGTGATGGACGGGGCGGAACAGCAACCGGTACAGTGTCCGTCAATGTAACTCAAGAAAATCCGCCGCCAGTCGCTGTCAATGACAATTTCACAGTTGTCGAGGATGCTGCACAAGCGAGCTTCAACCCACTGCTCAATGATACAACTAGCGACGTAGGTGAAACGTTGAAAATCAGTATCGTCGGCACCTCTACGAAAGGATCTCAACTCAGTCTTTCAAGCGACGGTTTGTCGGTTTTGTACACGCCCGGCCTTAACTTCGCTGGTACGGAAGTAATCTCTTACGTTCTGCTAGACAGCCGAGGAGCCACAGCTACTGGGCAGATGACCTTCACCGTCTCCGCGGTCAATGATGCTCCCAATGCAGTCGATGACACATTCACGGTGCAAACCGCAGTGCCGACCACTACCCTCAACGTTCTGACCAACGATACGAACCCAGACACGGGCGAAACGCTAACGATTTCTGCCGTCACGCAGCCACCAACGGGTAAAGGCACGATCGCGATTTCGTCCGATAGCAAGTCGCTGATCTATACCAGTCCTAGCACCAGTTTCGAAGGATCCTTCTCGTTCACCTACACACTCAGTGACGGCAGTTCGTTAACGGACACAGCAACGGTTAACGTAACGGCCCAATCGTTCACTCCTCGCACCATCGGCGGCGAGGTTGTTGTGGGTGGTGCCGGCTTAGAACAATTTAATTTTGACACTGGCGGATTTGGCGGATTAAATCTTCAGCTGTCTGGTACCAACTATGCAGGCCAAAACGTATCTGCAAACACAGTCGTAGCACCTGATGGAAGTTACGCGATTCCAAACCTGGCACCAGGCCAATACTCGATTGCACGCCAAGCACTTCCGTTCTTGCACGATTCGGCACAAGCGATTCAAGTTTCCTCTGCTGCAACGAGCGGTGATCAACTGAACAACACTATAAAAATTGGCAGTCTGATGCCAGCGTACTTTGACATTCGAGACTTCTTGGGTTCAACGCCAAAGAGCAGCCTGACCGTTGCACTGAACGCCGATGGCACTCAAAGTTGGTATGCGACGCAAGGCGATTGGACGGCATTGAAAAACGTAGCAGTGAAGGCAAACAGTACCGGTGAGTCGCTCATTGTTGATATCACCAACAGCAGCTCATCAAAGCTGACTGGTACTGTACCGGTTACTAACACGGCTCGCGTCATGCAGCTCGGCCAGCAGTCGTCGATGAAGTTGCTCCGAATTGTAGGCACTCCAACCGAAGCTGGAATTACAACGGCTGCGCCAACGACGCCAGCAACGACAACCATCCCAGTTGAACCGCCGAATGCATCGACCTCTGATCGGGCAGTTGGCGCAAACGATGCGAGTCCGCCAACGGCACTGACGACAACTAGTTCCGGACTGCAATATGCTGTCCTGCGAAATGGAACCGGGACAAAGGCCAACTCGAACACAAGTTCAGTTACGGTTGATTACAAAGGCTGGTTAGACAACGGTACCATCTTCGACAGCTCCTACGCACGGACCTCAACATCGACATTTGCGCTTAACAGCGTCATTGCTGGTTGGACAGAAGGACTGAAGCTGGTCGGTGCGGGTGGCAAGATCCAACTGCGCATTCCACCGAGCTTGGGGTACGGTGCAACAGGTCAAAACAGCATTCCAGGCAACTCGACCTTGAACTTTATCGTTGAAGTGAAGTCGGTGACGAACCCTGGATCGGGTGAAGGTGAGCTGTCCAGCGAAGGTGAATCAGGAGTTGTCAGCCCACCGGTGACGTCGCCAGTGACCACTCAAGTTGTCAGCAATGACCAACCGAATCAGCTCGACGTACTAACACCAAGTCAAGCGATACGGCAGCTGCTTAGTTCCACGCCAGCTGCTAGCGGTTTGCTGTCTCCATCGGCAGTTGACGGTGCAATGCAGCAGGTCCGAGCCAAGCCACAACTGCAGCTTTCATCCGATTTGGAAGACGTTTTAGCCATCGACAACCTGCGTAATTCGGGCTTGGCCTAATTGCTCCAAACGCCACCCGACGGGCGATATTCCGAAGAAATCCAGGAAAAATAAGCCTCAAATCGGCAAAAAACGTGGAAATCCAGCGTTTTTTGCCGTTTTTCATTGAATGACCAGTTGAAATTTGTGCCTATGACTCTTTAATCGTGGGCAACGTGCAATGCACCCACAGCCAGTTACTATTTTTAGGAAAGGGATTGAAAGTATGGCGAAAGCCGCAGCAGCCAAACCAAAGGCAGCCTCGAAGACTGAAATCTTCAATAGCTTGGCCGAACGCACTGGCCTCACGAAGAAGCAAGTTGCAGAGTTCTTTGATGCATTGAGCGCAGAAATCGAAAAGAATATCGGCAAGAAAGGACCTGGAGTTTTCCAGCTTCCTAACCTTTGCAAGATCGTAGCCGTCAATAAGCCAGCTCTTCCAAAGCGCCAAGTACGCAACCCAGCTAACGGCGAAATGATTTGGGTTGAAGCCAAGAAGGCTTCAGTCGCTGTCAAAGTCCGACCTCTAAAGAAGCTCAAAGAAATGGTCTAGTACCAGTTCTGCTTCTCTGAATCGTTCTCGAGGCGAGCCTGCACTGTCAGTCTCGCCTCATTTCGTTTCGGTCGCACTAGTTGGCCGCAGTTGGGTAGCTGGTTTCGTGAGAAACCGGGTGCGGGAGAAGGTCTCACCGATGCGCCCCGGTTTCTTACGAAATCAGCTACATTCGCTTTCCAAAACGCATCACAGCCTTGCCATTACGGCTTGCACAAACCTCCCTTGCCTGCCATCGTGTTGTAACGTTGCTTTAACCGATTCCCGTTTTGTTGTGCTCTGCAATGCAAATTTCGCTGCCTGTTTCCGATTCGCCCGCGGTGATGCCCAAGCCGACGCTTTACAACGTCGCTGCTGTAGACGATTTCCGGCGTAGGCATCGCGTCGACCCTCAGCGACTGCGAAAAATGCGTTACACCAATTTTCAAATGCATCAGTCGCTTGACGTAGCCTTGGAGCGTTTGGGATCTGCAGCCGCACAAGCGGTTCGCGATGAATTCAATCTCGCCCCGCTGAAGATTCACCAGCGTCATGACTCGACGATCGATCCATCCGTAAAGCTCGTGATGGAAGCCGCCGATGGTCAGCGAATGGAGACCGTCCTGCTGCGTTCTGGGCCTTCGCGGGCCGCCGTATGTGTTTCGACTCAAGTAGGCTGCCAAGCCGGTTGTCCGTTCTGTGCGACGGCCAGGATGGGGCTTAAACGCAATCTGACCAGCGACGAGATCCTTGAACAGATTCTTACCGCTGCAAGAATCTGCCGAACCGATGATCGTCGACTGCGCAACATCGTCTTCATGGGCATGGGAGAACCGCTGCACAATGAAGAGAACTTGTACGCTACGATCGATTGCCTGACCAGTGAAGCGATGTTTGCGATACCCCACCGTCGTATCTCGGTGTCAACCGTTGGCGTGCCGGACGCAATGATTCGTTTGATCGATCGCTATCCGGGCATACAGATGGCTCTAAGCCTCCATTCAGCTCGTCCTGAGCTGCGCAGTAAACTCGTTCCATGGTCGCGGCGCTATTCATGGGAGGAGACGCTTGAAGCGCTCCGCTATATCGCTCGCAAACCCAAGACCCATCGCCAGCAGGGACCGATCATGATCGAGCATATCATGATCGCCGGTGTCAACGATCAAGACGAGGATGCGGACGCGCTGGTCAAGTACTTGGCCGGACTGAATGTGATGATCAATCTGATCCCCTACAACGCGACTGAGTTTGTACAAGCTTGGCAGCCGACTTCACGCGAGCGCCGCGGCGAATTTGCGATGCGTCTCCGTGAAGCTGGGATCTTTACCACCATTCGCTATTCGATGGGCTCAGACGTCCAAGCCGCCTGTGGTCAGTTGGTTCAAAAAGCAAACTGAGTGTCGAACAATTGTCCCAATTGTTCTGGTCAACTAACTCGGCGCTATCTCAGTACTCCAAAGTTCTTTACCGGCCGAGTTGAAGTGAGTGACCGTCAGCGATCGAGATTGCCCGTCAATCGAAACTAGTCCAAAGAACTGAAAACCTTCCGAAGGCGGGCGATTGCCTTTCATTCGATCAGGAATGCCTTTGAATTTCAGTTGAGGGCCAAACGTGTTGTCGAACTGGCCAGGACCAAACGTGCCGGCATGTAGCGGACCGCTCACAAACTCCCAGAATGGATCAAAGTCTTGGAAGATTGCCTTTTCTGGGTCGTAGTAATGCGAGGCAGCGTAATGAACGTCAGCCGTCAACCAAATCGAGTTTTTAATCTGCTTCCGTTTCATAAAGCTTAGCAGGTCAGCAATCTCTAGCTCACGACCCAGAGCCGGTCCGTCGCCGTTGGCTCCATTTTCAAAATCACTTGCCCCGTCTCGGACAAGCAAACCGATGGGCATGTCGCAGCAGATCACTTTCCATGTTGCTTGGCTAGCTGCTAATCGCCGCTTGAGCCAATCGATTTGCTGCTTGCCCATCAGTGCACTGGACTCGTTCGATTCACTTTGCCGATTCGGTGAATTCGGACCGCGATAACTGCGAAGATCCAAGAAAAACAACTCAAGAAGCGGACCGTAGGGAATCGTGCGATAGATTCGAGACTGCCCATCGGCTGTAGCGCGAATCGGTAAGTAATCAAAGAACGCTTGACGGGCCCTCGCGGACAGCAACGCGACGCTTTTTACCTTGTAGCGGTCATCATCGAGCACCTCACTGGGATACCAATTGTTGAGCACTTCGTGATCGTCCCACTGAACAAATGATGGGACCTCAGCATTCATCTGCCGCAAGTTTGCATCCATGAAATTGTATCGATAGCGAGAACGAAATTCTTCAAGCGACTCTGCGACCTTGGATGTCCCTTCGGTCACTAAGTTCTTCCAGATCGAGCCATCGTCCAGTCGCACTTCACTGGTGATCGGGTTATCGGCATAGCAAACATCGCCCGAGTTAACAAAAAAATCGGGAGCTTGTTTGCGGATGGTTTCGAAGGTGGTCATGCCACCACGACTTTCATCGATCCCATATCCCTGGCCTGCGGTGTCACCCGACCAAGCGAATTTGATATCTCGCGCAGCACTTGGCGCTGTAATGAATCGCCCTGTCGCAGGCTCGCTCATCTTGGACAAGTCGTTCAAGTTTTGAAAGCGAACGCGATAGAAAACAGGCTCACCCGGCTTCAAACCAGTCAATCGCAGCTTGGCGGTAAAATCGCTATGTTCCAGTGTCGCTGGACCGACAATTCGTCGTGCTCCGCTAAATTGTTCGTTGCCCGACAATTCGACAATCATGCGTGAATCGCGATCCGCGCGACTCCAGATTGTCGCTCCGTCTGTTGAAACATCGCCCGAAGACACGCCGCTGGTTATATTTGGTCGCAGCTTATCGTCCGACGGCTCTTGGCTAAACAAGGACCGAGCACTGGTCGCTGCATACGCACCAATGCTCAACTGACCGACCAGCGATCCAAATCTTCTTCGGTTAATCGACGTATTCATTTCGCTACTCAGATTCAAAAGTGGGTTTGCTTCCAGCTTGCCTTAAGCGGCATTGGGGGGAGTTCTAATTGTAAGCCTACCAGTTAAACATGTTTTGCGATAAACTCGCAGGTCACGGCAAGGCGATCATTTTTACTAGTCTACCTATTCTCCCCAAAGCGATCTGGTTCTGGGCGGTTTGCCGCAAGAATCATGTATGCGTGAAGTGTGGGGGTTCCTCACTTGCCGCGATTCTGTTCTGATGAGTTGCCTACAAGATATCTCAGCCTCTGCTTTCGCGTCCGTTCTTTGATCTCGTAGGGCGTCCGTCGCCAACTTAAGAGGCTTTCTTTATGTCGGCTCAAACCACCCACAGCGCTAGAGGTGTGGACTTCGCGGACACATCCCCGAATCCTAGTAGAAATTTAAAGGCACACGAGACCTCCGATCCGAGTTGGATTCGGGATGCGCGCAAGGCGATGCGAGACTCTCCAGTCGACTTCTTCAAAGTCAAAGCACACCGCTACTGGATCGATTTTGTCTTCTCGTTAGTCTTCGCTTACACCGCTGCAACAGCCTTCTTGCTTACACCGCTCGGCTCGCTCTTGCAAATCGCTGCTTTTCCGATCGCAGTTTTTTGGCTGTATCGCCTGGGATCGCTCGTTCACGAAGTTTGTCATCTCGGTCAACATGAAATGCGAGGTTTCAAAGCGACTTGGAATCTTCTCGTCGGCGTTATGGCCTTTACGCCTTCGCCTTTCTTTACGCGACATCATCGCGATCATCACAGCCAACGATTCTATGGAACACCGGAAGATCCTGAGTACGTCGCCAATGTTTTGGAGAGTGGAAGTTGGCGAAGCGCTCTGGTCTATGGCCTGCATGTGGTATTGTTTCCAATAATGGTTTTCCTCCGTTTTTTGTTGGTTCCATTCACTCACCTGCATCCAAAATTGCGGACGTTTGTACTAGAACGCGCAAGCTCGTTGACGCTTAATTTCCAGTACCGGCGAAAACTTAGCGCCTACGATCGTCGTTCGATCATGATCATGGAGTGGTTGTGCTTTATACGCGCTGTAATGATTCCGCTGACCGTCCTCATTGGTGTTGCCCCGCTAAGTCGCATTCCGCTGCTGTACTTGCTTGGCTTGACGACATTGATTCTGAATCAGATGCGACAGCTCGCCGATCATCACTTTGAAGGAGATGGTTCTCCGGCGGACGTGGATTCGCACGTCCGCGACTCGTGTAACTTTACGGGCAACGACTTGCTAACGCGATTGTTTTTTCCGTTTTCAATTCGCTATCATGCTCTGCACCATTTGTTTCCATCGCTGCCCTATCACAATCTCAAGGCCGCACATGAATACCTCGATAGCGTTCTTCCGACCGCGTCGCCGTACCATGAGCTCGATCAAAAAGGCTGGTGGAGCGTCGCTCGCGTAACGCTGTTCGGCAAGTAAAGTCTGTATGGACGTAGCTGGGTTCGTGAGAACCCGGCATGGGCTGCTCAGTGCATTTAAGGTGGGTTGCATTTAAGTGGGTCGCTTCTGCGGGATGCGACCAGATGCCTGCGAGTGTAATTGGTCGCACTCGGCAGGATGCGACCCACGAAAGCCTCTGCAAACAAGTGAGCCATCGGCGTTAGCGACCGGGTGCCACCGGGTGCCACCGGGTGCCACCGGGTTCTCACGAACCCAGCTACATTTCTGTTCGAGGTCCTCACGAACTCCAACCCTACTTAAACCTGCACCACATAGTGCACGATATACAGGTAATGACACGCCGCGGCAGCAATAACCGCCAAATGCCAAACGGAATGATAGAAGCGACTAACGTGATCCCACATCAGAAAGTACACACCGCCTGAATAGATCACTCCTCCCAGCGCCATCCCGCCCAAGCAATTCCATGGCACATTGAGTGCCAACGGAAAGGCGGGCACCCAACCGAGCAACAGGTAAGTTGTCACGGCCATCGTATTGACGCGGCGACGAACCACTACCTTTTGCCACAACCCGTATAGTGCCATCACCCAGATGAAAATCATCAACGGTGTTCGCAACCAACCACCGTATTCCCAAACGAATGGTGTGTAAGTTCCCGAGATCATTAAGTAGATCGTCCCTTGATCCCACGACCGCATTCGGGTTCGCAGATTTGGCTCATGGAACACATGCGACAACGTTGAAAAGGTAAAGACAGTGACGACCGAGAGGCAATAGACCATACAACTGATCCACAGTCCGAGCGGTTTTCCGTCCAGCATGGTGATCATCCAAACCAAGCCTGCGAGCGCAATCAAAATACCGATTCCATGTGTCGTTGCGTTTGCCCACTCCTCTGCGGTTGGTTCTGGTGGAGCGTTGAGATAATCGTCGTGCATCAGTACTTTCAATCTAGACTGGATTGGATTTGCCTGGGTTTGCCTGGGTTTGCCTGGGTTTAAGTCTGCCCGGGTTAATTTTGCCCGGGTTAATTTTAATTGGCTTGCAGTGGTTTCGAGGCGTTTATACCAAGGGCAGCAATGGCTGCAATCAGTTGTACAACGCCACAAACGATAAAGGCAAATTGCCAGCCGGCTTCACGGGCCATGTATCCGAGAATCAGTGGCGAACAAGCGGCTCCAAGGTTGCCCCACATGTTAGCCCACCCGACAACTGACCCTACATGCTTGCCACCGACGTCTTGCCCGTAAGCCCACATCGCTGAGATACTCAAGTCTGTCGCCAAACCAACAACGGCAAGAAATATGGTCGCTTGAATTGAGTTGCTGACAAACGCACAGCCGAAAAACGCAAGGCCAACAATAACACGCGGTACACTCAACATCATCGCCCTACCAACACGCAATCCAAATCGGCGTGATGCTTGATCGAGCAAGATTCCACCGAGCAACATTCCAACGATTCCGCAAGCCAGCGGCAAACTCTGTAGCCAACCCTGTGCCGTTGCCGTGGTTTTATGAACGTCTTCTAAATATTTCGGCATCGACGTGACTAAAAATGCCCAGCCGAAATTGCTAGCGAATTGCAAAAATGAATTTAGCCACAAGCTTGGGCACAAGCACATCAGCACAATGGGTGGAAAATTCGCTTGGCCCTGTGCAGCCACGGTGTCGATCGAGTGTTGCTGGCGAGATACACCGATGATCGCAAGTTCTGCATCGTTGACTGAAGGCTGTTCAGCCGGATGATCTCGGAACAACTTAAAGAAGACAATCGCAATGACAACACCGATGATGCCGTACAAAAAAACAACGGGTCGCCAACTTGTGACCGCCGGTGCAGCGTCAGCTGGCTGAGATATCCAAGACCCACCGTAGGTCCACATCATCATCAACTGAATCGTAATAATCGGCGCAAGAGCCCCGCCCAGTCGCCCGCCGACCGCGACCACACTATTCGCCACCCCACGCTGATGCTGCGGGATCCAGCGACGAACAATTCCAGCGGCCAGTGGATAAGCGCCTGCTTCGAACATGCCGCACGCCAACCTTAGCGCGACCAACGCACCCAAGCTATTGGCCAGTCCCAGCAGCCCCGTGCTCACTGACCACAACACAACATAGATCGCAAGTACATAGCGGGCTCCAAAGCGATCGCCCAACCAACCGGCTGGCAACTGAAATAAGGCGTAGGTCCAAAAGAATGCTGACAGTGCCAGTTCCAACTGTTTTGGACTCAACCCCAAATCGGCTCGTACCGAAGTCCCCGCGATGCTCAAGCAGATTCGATCTAGATACAGCAGCACCGCCACAAGCATCGCCAACAAGACCATCGCGTAGCGAACTTTCGTCGGCGCAGCAGACCTTGCATGAACGAGAACATCCGGTGCTGATACCGTAATGTCTTGCGATTTTCGATCGGTAGGCGGCAGGTAAGGATTGGTGTCTTGCAAGATAGCTCCAGGATTTTGCCGTGCATTCTACACAACGGACGTAGGATGGAACTCTTCGTCCCGTCCTAATTCTGCTATTCCTTTCCAAAACCATAAAACGCCCCCTGGGACCTCACAGAATTTGACTCGTGAACTTGAAACCGGAGACCGAGGCGACCGCGGCTCTGCCGAGCCAGACTCCCCAGCCACGTCGACTTTGGCTGTACTAATAGACATCCATCACTTTGTTGAAAAACTCACGCCCGCGCTTCATGTTCACAATTACATTGAAGTCTGCTGGTTACGCTAAGACTTGCTCGGCAGAGCCTCGTTCGCCTCGTTCTCCCGTTGC
Organism: Planctomycetia bacterium; assembly: GCA_031412515.1. Lineage (GTDB taxonomy): Bacteria > Planctomycetota > Planctomycetia > Pirellulales > Pirellulaceae > Aureliella. The sequence goes on from JANODD010000129.1 coordinate 17,506, forward strand.
CTCCCAGCGACTCACCGCTACCCCAAAGTTGAATTGGGACCGCCGACAAAATCGCTACAAACCCTACCGCAATCGCAATCCACGCCATTCAATCGTTAGCCAAACGCCAAACAAACGCTTTCGTTCACCGCAACCTAACTGGAATAGTACAGTTGGATTGCGAGATTATTTTAAGAACCGTTTTAACACCCTTTGTCGACCAAGCGAAGAACGATGTCCCTAGCAACTTTAGACACCGCAACGTTATCGCCCACACCATCCAGCATTGCGGAAGTTCAACAACCAACCCCAACCATTCACAGTCATGCCGGCGCGGCATTCTTCTGTCAACAGTTAGCCACCCATGGTTTATTGCAAGCAGGATTGTCCGCACACGTTTCACCAAAGATACTCGTCGCTGGTTGCGGTTCAGGGCATGAAGCGGTCGCAATCCAAGACCGCCTGGACGCTGAAGTCGACGCTGTCGATGTCGAAGATTTTGTCGAACCCAGCTACAAATCTCAATCCAGAACCCACTTTCAAGTCGCCAGTGTCTGCGAGCTTCCGTTTGAAGACGGGCGGTTCGACGCTATTTTCTACCATCATGTCATTGAACACGTCGATCGCCCTGCCGCAAGCCTCGACGAATTGACTCGCGTTTTGCGACCCGGCGGATGGCTTTTCATCGGCACCCCCAATCGCCATCGCTTGATCAGCTCCATCGGCGCCCATCGACAATCGGAATGGGACGCCACGATTTACAATAAACTGTGCGACAATTTGCGTGACTGGAGAGATCGATTGACCGGTAAGTTCCGCAACGAATGCGGGGCTCACGCAGGCTTTAGTCGCTCCGAACTCGACCGCATGCTTGCCAAGCATTACCAGCGTCGCGAGTGGCTAACCAGTGAGTATATCCAGTTTAAGTATGGGAAATCCTCCGCCGCGCGATTACTTCCGATTGCGACCCATCCTACCATCGCCTGGTTCGCAGCACCCTCTATCTACGTGTTGTGTCAACGCCCGGTGGGGTAAAAGTAGCCTAGGCTTCCAGCCTGGGAAGGCGAAAAGTCATAGATGAATACCGTAGCCGAAGCCGTCAAGGCTTTCGGAGGTTGAATTAGCGAGGGCAAAGTCGCATGAACGAAATGCTTGACGCATTCCGCTACCGACTTTTCGCCATACCAGCTTCCAGCCTGGGGACGTGGGGATATGCTTCCAGCTTGCCGAAGATCTTTTAGTCATCGACCTTGCCCTTCGTACTTTGAAGCCGCAAGCTTACTATTGCGAATGCGTAAGCAAGGGAATCCGCTCTGAATCATCGGGTAACGCTGTCATCGTAGATCGCTACGTTTTCCGGCTGGTTTCCTTCACTAGGCGTTCGGGTTAGTAAGGATACGTGCTCATTAAGGCGAAGAATCGCAAGCTGGAAGCATACGCCACCTATTGTCCGAACGGCTCGTGGGGATGAAAATCAGTGGCTGTCAAAGACCGTGAATCCTCGCCGCGTGAGCCCCAGATGTCGGACGAATCCTCGACCAAAGCTAAATCGTACACGGTCGTTGCCCGCCGCTATCGACCAAAGACATTCACCGAACTCATCGGCCAGGAACATATCGCTCAGGCCCTTTCAAAAGCCATCGCGTCGGGCCGAGTCGGGCACGCTTACCTGTTCACGGGTGCTCGCGGAGTCGGGAAGACGTCGACGGCACGTATCTTCGCCAAGGCCTTGAACGAGATCGAGGGAGATCAAGCTTCAGATGTGGAATCCGGTGACGACATGGACGTCATCGAGATCGACGGTGCCAGCAATCGCGGTATCGATGAAATCCGCCAGTTGCGAGCCAACGTAACGGTGCGTCCCAGCCGATCGCGGTACAAGATCTACATCATCGACGAAGTACACATGCTGACCACCCAGGCCTTCAACGCGTTACTGAAAACGCTTGAAGAACCACCCGAGCATGTGAAGTTCATCTTTTGCACGACCGATCCAGATAAGCTTCCGATTACCGTCCTTTCACGTTGTCAGCGTTTCGACTTTGTGCCTGTGAAATTTGAAGCGATTCAACAGCGGCTCAAAGAAATCAGCTTAGCCGAAGGTTACGAAGCCGAAGACGAAGCCCTCGCGCTGCTTGCTCGCAAAGCCGCCGGTTCGATGCGTGATAGCCAATCGCTGCTTGAGCAAGTGATGAGCTTCTCGACTGAACGCATTACGGCTGACCAAGTGCACGCGCTGCTCGGTACGGCTGATGAAGGTCGCTTGATTGAGATGGTTGAAGCACTGCGTGGCCGCTCGCCACTCGATGCTCTCGCCGTTGTGGATCAAGCCACTCGCGGCGGCGCCGACCCGGGGCAACTTGCTGAGCAGTTGCTGAACTATCTTCGCGATGTAATGACGGCTGGTATCGGCGGCGGACCTGAACTGCTTAAACTCGCAAATCCCGCGGGCCACGGGCGATTGACGGAACTTGCCAATGACTGGGGACTCCAGACGATTCTCTCCTCCATTCAAATTTTAGATGAATCGCTGGTCCGAATGCGTTCGAGCGTCTCGTCAACAACGCTGCTCGAAGTCGCTCTTGTGCAGATATGCCAGCTGCAGGATCTTGCCCTGATTCCCGCAATGATTGACGCAGTCATGCGCGGCGGCCCAATGCCCACTTCGACACCGCGGCCTCCCGAACGCAGCTCCAGTCCAACCGCTTCAAAACCAATCGACGAAAAAAAAAACGCTGAACAAAAGGCCTTAGCTGCTCCGGCTGAGTCCGCATCGAGCGTATCGGTCGCAAAACCAGCTTTTGCTGAGCAGCAACTACCGAGCGATCGATCAAGCGTGCCCGCTATAAGCTCGCCTCCGCCAAGTTCACCGATCGCCCCAGTTGCCTCAGCAGTACGTCACCCCGGCCTTTCAGCACCTGCGACATCAAGTGCCCTAAATGCCAACTTCAAGAGTCCGTCGGGCGGTAGCTCGATGGCTCTTGAAGACTGGCGGCGTGCGATGGCTTCGATCGACGGGATGCTTGCCGACTTCGGTGGACTGGCCCAAAGTGTCGAACCGCTTGGCAGTGATCAGTGGACAATTTCTTTCCCGCCAGGCAGCCAAAAACCCAAGGAGTATTGCGAAGTCGCCGAGCGTAAGACTGCTTTGCAAGAGGCCGTTGAGCGTACGATGGGAAGACCCATTCGTCTGAATTTTGTGGTACCGCCTGGCCCTCCGCCTACAGCTGTTGAGGCGGTCCCGCAAGCGAACATTCGAGCTCAGAGAATACGAGAAATTTCTGAACACCCGATGGTCAAAAGAGTATGTGAGTTATTAGGCGGTGAAGTACTGCGTATTGACGCACCGGTTGCCCAGCCACCTGCACCCGCGTCCAACACGCGAGCCACCAATCCCGTAGAACACGCAAGTTAGTATTTATTTGTAGCTGGTTTCGTAAGAAACCGGCGAGCCACTTTTCACACCGAATTCAATCACTCAAAACCTAGGAAAACTAATGTTCAAAAACTTAACCGGACTGGCTCAGATGCTTCGATCGGCCAGCTCGATTGGCGATCGCATCAAAGAGATGAAAGAACGGCTCGCAAAGCAAACGGCATCCGGTAGTGCTGGCGGTGATCTGGTTCAAGTTGAGTTGACTGGTACCGGAGAAGTCACCAAAGTTCGCATTTCGCCAGGGCTGATCAGTCGCAACGATGTTGAATTGATCGAAGAGTTAATTCCGGTCGCTATGAACGAAGCCCTCGCCAAAGTTCGCAAGATGCACGTCGACATGATGCGCGAAGCCACCGGCGGCGTAAGCATTCCCGGCTTAGACGAAGCCCTTGCGAGTCTCTAGTGGGGTATGCTTCCAGCTTGCCGAAGTGGAGTATGCTTCCAGCTTGCCATGTATTTGTAGAGTGTTTTTCAGCCCGCCATATTAATAAATAAAAACCCGTAACTCGACCAAGCCTCCAGCACTCAACCCAGGCTGGAAGCCTAGGCTACTAGGAGCTTCATCGCGGATGTCCGAAACTTCGAAATCCGTCACCAACCTGATCGATCAACTGGGAAGACTGCCCGGCATTGGCCGCAAGTCGGCTGAACGATTGGCTTACCATCTGCTGCGAGTCAGTAAGGCGGAAGCGTTCGCGCTCGCCGGCGCCATACGCGAAGTCCGTGAAAACGTTTGCTACTGTAGCGTCTGTTATAACTTAGCCGAGTCGAACATGTGTGCGATCTGTCGCGATCCATCGCGCGATCAAACCAGGCTGTGTGTCGTTGAGCAACCTCAAGACTTGATGGCACTCGAACAAGCTTCTGTCTTTCGCGGCTTGTATCATGTCCTTCTCGGTCGCATCGCTCCCCTGGACGGCATCGGCCCTGATCACTTGACCATTGATGCGCTGGTTGAACGAGTACGGCGTGGCAATTTTGTAGAAATCATCATGGCCACCAATCCGACCGTTGAAGGCGACGGTTCCGCACTTTATATCACCAACCAACTATCCGAGTTTCCGATTGAAATCACTCGCCTCGCGCGTGGCATCACCGCTGGCAGCATCCTCGAACACACCAACAAAGAAATCCTCGCCGACGCCCTAACCGGTCGCCAAAAACTCTAGCCTCTAGCCTGTTTACTGATTCCCCGCGCTCACATTCACCCAAGCCACGTAAGCCAACCACGCAAACCATACCGCATAAACACTTGCGGCCACCACAAGCATCACTGGCCATCGCCTTGCTTGATTATCTGCTTTTTCGACTTCGCTTCCTGCCACTTTTAAAAACTCCTAAAACAGTTCGTGAATCTCACGGAAACCGGAATCGACCAGCGGAAAAGGCCTACCGGCTGGCCCAGGCAAATGCTCCGTCAGCTTCAAACCAAGACTGTGAAATATAGTCGCGACAACTTCGGGCGGCTCGACAGGACGATCGTCAGGCACTGCACCGATCGGATCGCTTGCACCGACCACTTGGCCACCCTTCACACCACCGCCTGCAAAGTAAACCGTAAAGCACTGTGGCCAGTGATCGCGACCACCGGCTGGATTCACTTTCGGAGTTCGTCCGAACTCAGCCATGTTAGCCACCAGTGTATCACCAAGCAGTCCGCGCTCTGACAGGTCTGAGATGAGCGCAGCGTATCCTTGATCATACATCGGCGCAACAATGTTCTTCATCCCTTCGATTGACGTAAACGGTTTGCTCCCGTGAATATCCCACGTGATCTCGTCAAAGACCGTTAAGAAAGTATTGATCGTCACAAATCGCACGCCTGCTTCCACCAATCGTCTTGCCAACAAGCAGCATTGACCAAAGCGGTTCATGCCATAACGCTCGCGCATCTGCGTCGATTCTTTGGACAGATCAAATGCATCGCGAGCTTGGGGACTAGTCATCAAGCGATAAGCGGTCGCAAAGTGCTCATCCATCAACTTGGCACTTTCGCTCGATTCAAATTGCTTCATCGATTCTTCGACGGTTGATCGCAATTTTTGCCGACGGTCCAACCGCGCTGCTGGGATCGATGATGGCGGCAACAGGTCTGGTACTTTGAAATTATCTTTTGATGGGTCTGCTAACAGAGCGAAAGGATCATAAGCTTTGCCCAAGAATCCGCCCGCTTGGCCGTTAGGCAGATTGCCACCGCCACGTCCCATCGTCTCCGGTAGCACCACATGCGGCGGCAAATCACCTCGCGGTCCTTTTAGATACCAAGCAGCGGATCCAACGTGCGGCGTGTTCACTCCGCCAGTAAACAGACGCCCTGTTTGCATGATCTGCCAACCGGCATCATGCACTGCCGCACCGCGATGGAAACAAGAACGAACCAGCGCAATCTTATCTGCGATCTGCGCATGCTTTGGAAGAATCTCTGACAACTGGATACCATCAGCGACGGTCGAAATCGGCTTGAACGGCCCGCGGATTTCTGCCGGCGCGTTGGGTTTCATATCGAACGTGTCGAGTTGACTGGGTGCACCGAGATTGAAGATCAGTATGCACGACCGCTTATCCTTCGACGGGTCTACTAAACCAGCATCTTTGGCCTGCAGTAGTTGCGGCAACCCTAGCCCAATTGCCCCGAGCGTCCCCACTTGGAGAAAATCGCGTCGAGTCGCACCATCGCAGGTATGCGCCTTACCTTTTCCGATCAGATCAAGCATCTTAGGCCTCAAGAGGAAATCGGCGTTGACAACTTATTGAGCTGCGCCCCATCAGAAGCAAACATGGAGCAGCATTTTAAAAATCAGATATGAGGCTTATTTTAGCATCCCAGAATCGCCCTACCTATGTGCTTTTCTATTTAAAGCCCCAATTTCTCGTTCTCCGCTCTCGATTTCGAGAACTTGAATTTTCGCCGTTCGGTAACGAAGACTTTACAGGTATCCTGCTTTGACTTCCTCGTCACCACCGGGCCTTATTCATGACTGCAGTCAAGTTTCCCTTGAATTCATGGACTCGGTTATCAAGGACACCTTGAAATCCTTCAAGGATTCCTTCGCGTATCTTCTGGGCATTCAGTTGTAATTTCCATTGCCGAAGCACATGTCGAACAAATTCGCTGGGAGTGGCGTAAAGTGTGCCATTCCCAGAATGTTCGTCAACAAATTGCCGGAGTTCGTCAGTTAGCGACACGGTTATAGATGAAGACATCGGGGAATCCTCTAATAGGTTGATCTGTCGTTAGTTTTGACACATTGCCCGATAGGCGTCAATATTCGACATTACCCTTTCGTTTTTGTGCGGATTTGGCGTCGCCTTACGCGATTTATGCACGATGTTGACATTCCTTGCTATTGGCAAGTATGTCAAAGATACCCCTTGGAAACTTCGAGAAATTCCCTTACAATTCCACGACGCGAAGCGGACAACGGTGGCTGGATGCCCACATAAATCTCGAAACGGCATCAATTTCCGTTCGTTTTTCGCAAGTAATCTCAACTACGCACCTGTAGCTCAACTGGATAGAGCATCGGTCTACGGAACCGA
>JANODD010000130.1:0-58150 GCA_031412515.1 Planctomycetia bacterium
GTTTCCTGCACAATAACCATGGGGGGAGTTCCTTCTCGTGATGGTTTGCGTACAACACGATTCATGAGAGAATTCCCCCTTCCATTGCAATAGCAGTTTTTTGACAGCATTAAAAACAGTGCAACATCAAAACTAGCGCCGTCGGCTCACTGATGTTGATCCCAAAATTAAAGTTGGATGAAGCACTAGTGCTTTGTCCAGATTAGATTTTGGGATTGGTGAGGGTGACAAACAACAGCGTCAGCTCGAATGTTGTCAGCATCCGCCACGACTAACAAGCAAACAGTCCACTGACGCTTGTATCCGAGCCTGCACCGCCTCAATCCCCGTATTGGCGTCTACAACCACTGCTCGAGATCCCAAATGAGAGACTTGCTCTAAGAAGCCACGTCGTACTTTCTCCATGTACTCCACTCCGCGACTTTCCAAGCGATCAAAGCTGCGTTCGATTCGACCGAGCGCCTGCTCGACGGCTATGTCTAACACAATCGTGAGATCCGGTTGCAAGCCACCGGTTGCGATCTCGCCGACTTGCCACAGTTGCTTAGGGTCAAGTCCACCTGCACAGCCTTGATAAACAACATTGGCAAGCAGAAAACGATCAGTGATGACCGTCGTTCCACTTTCAAGAGCCGGCCGAATGCACTCAGCCACCAGTTCTGCGCGGCTGGCCATATACAGCAGCATCTCGGCGGTTCCAGTCAGCGGAATCTCTTGCCGATGCAACAGAATCTCGCGCAGCGCTTCGCCTAGCTTCGTACCGCCAGGATCACGGAAGGTAACGACGTCGTGACCGAGTGTCCGTAAATAGTCTGCCAGCAATCGAACTTGCGTTGACTTGCCGCCTCCATCAACGCCATCCAGGCTAATGAAAACTCCCTGCATCCTACAACTCTTCGTAGGGAGTTTCGAACAGCAAATTCAAATCTTCCAAATTGCCGGTCTTTAGTCCGTGCGTGAACCACTTGATACGTTGCTTCGAAGTCCCGTGAGTGAATGCGTCAGGCCTTACTCGGCCCGTGGATTTTCGCTGGAGCGTATCGTCGCCAATCGCTTGGGCAGCATTAATCGCTTCTCCGATATCGCCGGTTTCAAGTATCTGTTTGGTTTCCTGGGCATGATGCGCCCAAACACCTGCGAGGAAATCCGCTTGCAATTCAAGACGAACGCTCAATCGCTTTCCTTCGACTTCACTAAGACGAGCTTGCTGCGAAGACACGTCATCAGACAACCCAAGCAAATTTTGCACATGATGTCCAACTTCATGGGCTACCACATAGGCGCACGCGAAATCGCCAGGCGCTTGAAACTCCTCTCGCATCTGCGCGAAAAAGCCTACGTCCAAGTAAACCTTTTGATCGCGCGGACAATAGAACGGCCCTACGGCGGCGGACGCCTGTCCGCATGCTGACGCTGTAGCGTCGGTAAACAGGTCCAACTCGGGTTCACGGTAAGGTTTGCCAACCATCTTTGGGAAAAGATCGTTCCAAACATCTTCAGTATCCGCCAGCACGACTTTGACAAACTTCGCAGCGCGATCTTCTTCTGGTGTTTGTTCCCGTTGTCCAACGGCAGCTTGCTGTTGCTGCTGCATGAACATCTGAAGAAGTTGTCTGGGATCGGCGCCCATGAAAAACGCAATCGCCAAAACAACTAAAGAAATGATTCCGCCACCGCCACCAACCATTGCGGGCGACACTCCTCGACGGTCATTGACATTTTCGCTTTCACGCCGACCTTCCCAACGCATCTTTCAATTCCTATCTAATAGCTCGTGGTAGAAATCCCGTGGCAGACGCTGCCAATGCTTCATCCAGCTTTAATTTGGAGGTTTGCAATTTGATTGTCGCACGATTGTCCCAATCGTAGCTGCAACAATTGAGACAATTGTGCGACACTCAAACACAAAATCACAGCTGGACTCTGCACTTGCGTCTGCATCAGCCGTTATTTGTACGCGCTGCGCCCCCGATGGACAACTGGCAACAGACCGCCCTCAATCGATTAGCTTCTCCGCCCAGCCTGTTGCTCAAGCAAAGTCGCCACCAGCGCCGTCCAGCCAGTTTGATGGCTCGCACCTAAACCGCTGCCGTTATCTCCATGAAAATACTCGTAAAACAGCACTAAATCGTCCCAAGCGGGATCTTTTGCGAACTTGGCATCGTGAGCCTGGCAGGGCCGAACGCCGTCTTTGTTCACCATAAAGAGCTGAATGAGCCGATTTTGAATTTCGTCAGCAACTTCCGACAAATTGCACATTCGCCCCGATCCGGTCGGACATTCGACGGTCAGCGTATCGCCATAAAACTGGTAATAGGTCCTTAGGGACTCAATCAGCAGATAGTTGATTGGGAACCAAACCGGGCCGCGCCAGTTGCTGTTGCCACCAAACATGTACGTGTCACTCTCGCCCGGAACATAACGCACCTCCATCTGCTCGCTGTTGCAGCTCATCACAAACGGTTCCTCGCGATGCTTGGCCGACAATGATCGAATACCGTACGGCGATAGAAATTCTTTCTCATCTAACATCGTATGCAACATGCGTTTTAGTCGATCTATGTTAGGAAGCGCCAACAGCCTCAGTCCATAATCGCCATCGGGACATACGCGATTCAGATAACTCATCTGCTTGGCCATGTCCGTGCGATTATTCAGATACCACTGCGTTCTTTTTCTAAACCCTGGTAACCGGTCTATTTTGCGTTCATCCAACACGACCGGTGTACATAGCGGAATCAATCCAACGAGAGAACGCACCTTGATCGCCGTTGAGGTTCCACCGGATAACAGATGGTCGTAATAGAACCCGTCTTCCTCATCCCACAAACCTGTACCGTGTAGAGAATTGGTCGCGTCTGCGATCGCCATATAATGCTCTAAGAACTTGCTCGCCATATCAGCATAAGCCACGCTGTCTTCGGCCAGCTCAAGCGCGATCCGCAACATGTGCCCACAATAAAACGCCATCCATGCTGTTGCGTCTGCTTGATTCAGTAAGCCACCTCCCGGCAGTGGCTTGCTACGATCAAACACTCCGATATTATCAAGTCCCAAGAAGCCGCCGCTGAAAATGTGATTCCCTTCCAAGTCCTTTCGATTGACCCACCAAGTGAAATTGATCAACAGCTTCTGAAAAGTCCGTTTTAGAAACTCACGATCACGTTTGCCTTCTGGCGCACTCATCAAGTAAGTGTTCCAACATGCCCAAGCATGAACTGGCGGGTTAACATCCGACAGCGCCCACTCGTAAGCCGGCAGTTCTCCGTTCGGATGCATATACCACTCTCGCAAGAACAATACCAGTTGTTCTTTTGCAAAGTTCGGATCGATTCGCGCCATCGGCAGCATGTGAAACGCAAGATCCCAGGCCGCGTACCACGGATACTCCCACTTGTCCGGCATGCTGATAATGTCGCGATTGAACAAGTGCCGCCAATCGTGATTGCGACCATGCTCGCGCGCCCCTGTCACCGGTGGACCCGCGCTATCGCCAGCCAACCACGCATCGACAACGTAGTGATAAAACTGCTTCGTCCAAAGCAGCCCCGCATAGGCCTGCCTGGATACCAGTTGTTGTTCAGCAGTTAAACTTTGCGGTATGCTGCGCGCATAAAAAGCGTCTGCTTCCAACTTCCTGGCCTCAAAGATGTCGTTAAACCCGGGACCGAACCAAGTCTCAGGCGCCTCGTTCGCGCTGCACATCCGAGCACAGATCGAAACGCTCTCGCCAGCCTGAATTGTATGAACTGTGTGGGCTGCGACTTTAGTTCCAGATCGCTTTGCGTCAACGGCTGGTGCATTGCCGTCAACGGCATAACTATGAAACGCATCTTTAAAAAAGCTCTCGCCAGTGGTGGGTACACCAGGATGTCGATTCGGGTTGGTCTCGTTGTCCGTAAACAAATAAGTCGGTTGCTTGCCGTCAGAGCTGACATCGCATTTCATCATCCACTTTTCCAGGGTGAGATGCATCGCGACTAAGTGATCGTCTTGCTGCCGAATGGAAGGCTTCGGGGCACAACCTTCATGGGTGCAATCCCAAGTCCATGTGTTGCGGAACCACCACTGAGGCAGTACATGGATCGTTGATGGCTGTGCACTACGGTTATGAATCGTTGCTCGAATCAGGATGTCATCCGGTGCGTTCTTTGCATACTCAATGACACAATCAAAATAGTTTTGATTGTCGAACACACCCAGGTCACGCAATTCCAGTTCCGTCTGATGTCGATTGCGTATCCGATTTTCACCGGTCAGTTGCTCGTAAGGAAACTTGCACTGCGGATACTTGTAAACGGCTTTCATGTACGAATAGGTGGGCGTTGAGTCCACATAAAAGTAAGCTTCCTTGACGTCCTCGCCGTGATTCCCTTCCGGGCCGCTCAGACCGAACAGTCGTTCCTTCAAAATGGCGTCTTGGGTATTCCAAAATGCGAACGAAAAACAGAGCCGACATTCGCGATCGCAGATTCCCAGCAGTCCATCTTCGCCCCAACGATACGCGCGGCTGCGAGCGTGGTCATGCGGAAAATAATCCCAAGCCTCCTGATTCGTCGAGTAATCCTCGCGGACGGTTCCCCATTGGCGTTCTGAGAGGTAAGAACCCCAACGCTGCCAATTCTGCTCGCGATTGTTCGAAGCCAGCAATCGAAGTTCTTCAGCCGTCAAATCAACCGACAAAGTAAAACCTCCATTAAAGTACGCAGGACTGGCCAGCCTGTAAGTAATTTGGTAAAAGCTCACAATTCAAAAATGTGTTTACCAGCAAGCGTGGTCCCTACAAATTTTACTCACAGATCACGGTATTATCGCTTCTGATTAATACCGTGTCGCCGGATTGCCTAAAATGAGAGGTTGATTTGACTCTACGAACGGATCAAGTTTGCACACATCAGCAAGCCGGGCGCGACTTCCCCATTCCAAGAGGAAACCTGATTCGTTTCAACGGAACCTCAGATCCAATCACGCCCTCGCGAACGGCGAAATCGAGCCGACGACGCTCTATACAAAACGGCCTCGGCAATAAATACACCAGGATAACAGGATAGTTGTATGGCCAAGTCAACTCGAAGAGCAATTTCGCCACCAGCGATTGAAATGCTAAAGGTCGATGATCTCTTGTTAGACCCCAAGAACCCCCGACTTGGAAGAGAGAATACAAAAAAGGAACGTCCCCAAGCGGAAATTCTCGATTTAATGAAAGACTGGACTCTCGACGAGTTAGCAGTTTCGTTCATCGAGAGCGGCTACTGGCCGCAGGAAGCCGTGATCGTCGTTTCTGAAAAGCACTATGGCAAAATGGAGGATGTGGTGGTCGAGGGGAACCGACGACTTGCCGCCTTAAAGCTCTTGCATCTGGCATGGCGAGGCAAGCCGATCTCTTTAAAGTGGGAAGAACTCGCGAAATCGGCAAGCGCGAGCCGGCGAAAGGAGTTAGATGAGATTGCGGTCATACGAAAGGAAAGCCGGAAAGAAGTGAAAGCCTATCTCGGCTTTCGCCACGTAACCGGCATAGCTGAATGGAATCCAGGCGAGAAGGCGGAGTTTATATCGTCACTTATCGACGACGGGCTTTCATATGATGATGTCCGCAAGCGGATTGGCAGCAAAACTCCCACGGTGAGGCAGAATTACATCGCTTACCGAATGCTCTTACAAATGGAAGACATTAGCGACGAAGTTGACTTGGAACGCGTCGAAAAACGCTTCAGTGTTCTCTACCTTTCCTTGCGAACGAACGGAGTGCAGAATTACTTGCACTTAGACGTCAAAGCCGAACCGGACGCTGCCAAACGGCCGATTCCGCAAAAGCACATGAAGAATCTGGCAAAGTTCGCGCTCTGGCTTTTCGGTAAAGGTGAGCAGGGGCCGATTGTGCCAGAGTCACGAGAAGTTGATGAATTCGGCCGGATTTTGGAAAGCGAAACGGCCGTGGCCTACCTCGAGCGGACCGAGCGCCCAAGCTTTGAAGTTGCACGAAGAATGGCAGGCGTCGCAGAATCCGAGATAGGCGAACGTCTTGAACGGGCCGCAGACGAAATCGAAGAAGCGTTGAAAGCGGTTCATCAACACAAGAAATCTAAAAGGGTGCTGGCTGCGGTGCAACGCGTTGGACAAGACGCGATGCAGCTTCTTGAAGTCTTCCCAAGCATTAAGAAGGAAATGCTGGGAGGTGAAGCCTAATGCTCGGATTACCCGAAAAAGCATTCGCTGATCCTGAGACAGGAAAGAGGCTGGATGAATTCCAATTGGCTGATTGGCTAGAGGGCTGTGTCACATTTGCAACCGACATCATTTCGCAGAACGATGTTATTGATATGCTCCACGAGAACTATTTGACAAAAAAAACGGACTATCAGTCCGCCAAGAACGACGCTGCACTTAGGGTCGAAGCAGCGTGGTGTGAATTGGCCCGTCGTGCATCGTGTCTTGGGTATTCCTCACCTTATCGCCTAAATGGTGTTCGTATCGAACGGATATGCGTATGGCAAAACAGTCCGGTCTTCGCGTTCTGTTTGCTTGTGGGGCTCATGCCTGTGTACAGGCAGGCATTTAGTGCATATAGGGACTACACTGAGCAAGGGGAACTCTTCGAACAGGTGACAATCGCGGCGCTGACGGCTCTGGGGTGGGATGTTCATGGGGTCGGTTGGTCAAAAAAAGGAGCTAATTCAATTGTCGATAAAGTCGAAGCGGCGGCGAGGTTTATTGGTGTAGAGCCACTAGAAGGAGCGATCGAAACGTGGACCGCGCCGAAAGCAAAAGACGCCGGATTAGATGTTATCTGCCAGTACATTTTTGTCGACGGTTGGAGCGGTAGGCCTGTGATCCTAACGCAATGTGCAAGCGGTGAGAACTGGGAGGACAAGTTACACACTCCAGACCTGAACACATGGAGAAAGCTAGTTGATTTTTGCACAACGCCGTTGCGAGGTTTATCGATGCCGTTTGTAATAAGACCTGAGCGATTTAAAAGAGCAGGGATACGTGACTTCGTAGCGCTGCTTTTGGATCGAAATCGCTTAGCAGTTCCGCACAAATTGCCGTCCGAATGGATTTCCAATGAACTCGAAAAGAATCTCCAGAACTGGATGAAACAGCGAGTTCAGGTTCTACTAGCAACGGCTAACTAAACTTGTAAAGCGAAGGAAGGGATAAAGAACTACGCTAGGAATTAAACAGGTCGGAGCTTTGAACGCTCCAATCGACCATGATATCAGGTATGGCCGGTGATTCTGATATGTCGGGAACGGCGTGTTTCAGGATGCGATTCGACGCGCTTTAGTTTTTGTCGTGCCAAAAAGTGCATGTGCAATTTGTCGAACAACCTCAGCATTTACTGCATTCCCTAATGCCTTGTGCGCCTTGCTTGGAACCGAAGGCAATTCAATTGTGCCCATGCACTGTAAACGGGAACACTCACGTTGCGTCATATACCGTTTTTCCCAAGCGATAATAGGGACTTGGGTCGTAGTCATTGCAACGAGCGAGGGAGCTGTGGTCGGACGTTTGACGCGAACGCCTGACGCACGAAACTGAATGACGTATTTCCAAATGTCCCGCTCTTCACCCTTGCAATTCCATTCAAACTTCTGAAGACTCGATGGGTACTTGCTGATCTCTTGCAACAAAGGTTTGATCCACCGTTTGTTGGATGCAAAAAACTCCCGATTCTGGCGGATAAAATCTTGCTTCCATTTTGGAAAAACGAGCCCTGAGCCTCTGGCGTAACTTGGCAACAAAGCATGAATGTCTTCTCGTTCCCTTAGATTCAACGTCCGACCGAAGGAGCCTTTGTGGTTGCGCAGCGTTTTGAGACTTAAATCATAGAGTGAGGCTATTTTGGTAAAAGGATAAGTTGCACCAAACTCCGTCGTCCATATCGGAAATGAGGGGAGTTCAGCACTCTTGGGTGCTGCCTTCAGGAACCGTTGCCAAGTTTCGAGACATGAAACAACCTGAGGAGAAAGCTGCTTCGCATCTGACGGGTTCTTGTCAAGAACTGATGTAATATCGCAATTTAATTCCGTCGTCTTTGGCCAACTAAAGCTTTCCAGCGTGTCTAAACTGGCGACTATATAAAGACGCTCGCGAATTTGCGGAACTCCCAGCTTGTGCGGCGAAAGTACAGTTGTCCGTACTGAATATCCCTCCGCCTCTAATTTTCGTTTCATCTTGTTCCATGTTCTGCCCGCATCGTGACGTTCCAGGTTAGCAACGTTCTCCATAAGCAGAAACTTCGGATGATGGTGCTTGATGATTCGAAGGACATGACCGGAAAACAAGTCGCCCCAAAGCTTGCACTTGGTACCTTTTTGTTCTCCAGCCTTAGAGAACGGTTGACATGGAAAACCCGCGCAAAGAACGTCATGCTCGGGGATAGCGCTTTCGGAAATTTTCCGCAAGTCGCCGTTAGGTTTTAATCCAAAGTTGCGCTCATATAACTTTGCCAAATCTTCATCAATCTCGCAAGCAAAGACACAACGATGGCCTAGTCTTTCCAAGGCCAAATGGAATCCGCCGAGCCCCGCAAAAATGTCAATGAATCTCAGGCTTGTCGTTCGCATTGCTCACATATGACTAACGGCTTAATTTTTCGTTGAAAATCTAAGGACCAGCGCCCTATGAAGATTTACGATGGTAACAGACTTGCACAAGCTATCCAAGTGCAACTGTACACTCAATGGGAGACCGCAAATCAAAGGCTGCGCCGTCAAACCAAGATGCTTGCTCCTACGTAGCCTGGATTGTGACTGTATACACCGCGTTTAGGGTCAAACGTCCTGAAGCGCCATGAACATTTGAGGACAAATGCTCTACAATCAAGTCCCACTTTTCACCCGCGCGCCGAGTCGTTCGGCCAAACGCAGCAGCGTTTTACTTGCGTCCCCTTCAGCCAACTTGGCCTGGATGATGTGCATCTGCGAACGGTCCTTCCAGGCTTCAGTCAAGGCTTGAGAAAACTCGCCTTCCGTCTTAACCAGGTATCCCTTGCCGCCGCCGTAAACCTCTGGCAACTTGTAATAGTTCCAGGGATTGATCTCGTTGTACTTCCACTCGCCTTCCTGCAAAAAACGTTCAGTTCCATAACCATGATTGTCGAGAATAATCAATATCGGCGAAAAGCCGTGCTTTACAATCGTCGACAGTTCATTGCCGGTCATTTGAAACGCGCCGTCGCCACAGATCGCAATAACGCGCTCGTCAGGCCGGGCGACGCAAGCACCGACCGCCGCCGGCACGGCAAAGCCCATCGAAGTATAGTAAGCCGGACTCAAGAAATCTGTCTTGTCATGGATTACTAACTCCGTCGCACCAAACAGCGAGTCGCCGATATCCGCTATCACAATCGTGTCGTCGTCGAGGAAAGCGTTGAGCACATGCATCATTCGGCTAACTCGCAATTCGCTCTCCGGTTGCATCGCAAACTCCGGTTCGCTCGACTCTCGCAAGCAGCTTGGAATCTCACGAATGGCTGGCGTCGGTTGGCTCTTGATCAAGCCATCGAGAAAATCGTGCAGCGGAATGCCGTGGTAGAAATGGTGCGAGATCTGCAACTGCTCGCTCGTCACATAAATGCACTTTGGCAAATCTAACTTAGCTGTATAAATCCCCAGGTTGATATCTGTCATGAATGTTCCCAGTAGCAGCACGCAATCGCTCTCTTCGACGAACTGCGTCACCTCCGCGCGACCCATGGCACCTTCATACAAGCCGATATAGAGCGGATGCTTTTCGCGAATCACACTCTTACCTAGCAGCGTTGCTGAAATGGGAATCTGGGCTTGCTCCGCTAACTTGACTACTTGATCTTGCAAACCGAAGCGATGAATTTCGATCCCGGCAATGATAATCGGCTTCTCAGCTTTGCTTAGCTTTACATGCGCTTCATGAATGGCTTCTTTCAGTGCATGCGCGTCGACAGTGGTTTCTGGGCGGCGATAGCCCTGAGCGGTCGGTGGAACCACATGGACCATATCGCGAGGAATCTCGATATACACCGGTCGCTTGAACCTAAACGCAGCATCCAGCACACGCTCGATCTCTGCGAAAGCCGTTACCGGATCGATCAACTCCGTCGCAGCGATACAAATCTTTTCAAAGACCTCCAACTGCGTGCGAAACTCGCGGACTTTATGATGCAGCAATGGATTGTTCACCCGCTCATTCAACCCGGGCGCGCCGCTGATCACTACGACCGGAGACTTTTCGGCAAATGCGCCGGCGATACTGTTGCAAACGCTCAAACCGCCGACGCAGTAAGTAACGCAAACCGCGCCCATGCCGTTAATCCGCGCGTAAGCATCGGCTGCAAACCCCGCGCAGTCTTCGCGTGTGCAACCGACCACGTTGATCGGACTCTCTTCGAGCATGCTGTAGAACGACAGTACATAGTCCCCGGGGATACCAAACAGATCCTTGATCCCATAATCCTGAAGTCGATTGATTAAATACTGTCCGATCGAAATTTCGGTCGATCGTCGTCCCTTTACTGCGGCCATAAATTTTCCTGACTAAACGTGCTATGTGGCTCGTGACAAATCGCGGGAGAGGTGGTGCTAAGCTTAGCCTTTGCTCACCAGTATCTCAACGTGGCAAAAAATACTCTACACTGGCGAAGCGACTATTCAGCGACGTGATCATCTGTGATAAAGTAGTCTAGTGCTTTGTCCAGATTTAATTTGGGGGTCGTAATTGTGAGCCGTCGGCGCTAGCCGCGGGTGAACGAAGTATGAATCTCAAAGCAAGTCGTAGACTATCTAATGTCAAACCACTCAGGGTATACATTGGTTGGACCACTAGTCATGCACGGCCACAACTTCGCTCACCCGCGGCTAGCGCCGTCGGCTCACTGATCCCGCGGCTAGCGCCGTCGGCTCACTGATGTTGATCCCAAATTTAAGTTGGACAAAGCACTAGCAAGCGTAACTAGATGCTGATTTTACGTTTTCACTCCACACTCTAATGAGGCAGCGATTAGAATCATGACGGATGAAGGAAACCTTCAAGACCCATCAGGAAATGACGAAACCAAGCCAGCGTCGGATGACGAGATGCGTGACTTGCCTCCTGCATCCATGATCATTTTGATTTCTTCACTGGCTTCGCAGGCGATGGCTTCGATGGGACAAATTCCTGGCGGAGATGGAAAGCCACTGCCTGTGAACTTGAAGTTTGCTCGACATTTCATCGACTTGATCGGAGTCCTTGAGGATAAGACTCGCAACAACTTGACCACCGATGAGGCCTCTTTTTTGAACGGCACATTGCATCACCTTCGCATGCAATTCGTAGAATCTAGCCGCCCCTAAGCTCCAAAGTTACAAAGCATTTTTGCTGAGCAAATGTAGCTGGTTTCGTAAGAAACCGGAGATGATCGGGCGCCTAATCCATATCCGGTTTCTAACGAAACCAGCTACTCATTAGGGTATACCCCGTGCCGGACAATTGGTACAACCCTCACCTTCCCTCAGTAGGCAAAAGTCCAGGGGACTGACGAGTGTGTTTTCCACACGTGAAGCCGATTCTTGACCAAGAGTTAAGGTGTTAGTCTCAGCACATCTCTAGGTCTTAGATCACTTCGCGCCGTATTGGCTGCAAAAATGCGACCAAAACAACAACTAAAATACTCGGCTCTGTGGCTTTATCAGCTAGCCACCGCGCGTCGTCGCAATCGTAAAGCTCACGAACTCCGCGAAAGTGGGAGTTATCCTGTCGCGATTCTGTTTTATCACCGAGTTGCCGACAGCCACCCAAATGATTGGACTTTGAAAACACGTGACTTTTCGGCGCATCTTGATTGGTTGCAAAAGAACTTCGACATTGTCACCTTGGAAGAAGCTCAGCGGCGGATCGTTGCTCAATACAATGATCGCCCCACAGTCGCAATCACGTTTGATGACGGCTACGCAGACAACGTTCAAACCGCAATTCCAGAGTTGGTGCGACGCAATCTACCCGCGACCTATTTTGTAGCTACCGATTTCATGCGGACTGGAGATGCATTTCCTCACGACGCAGCTCGAAACGTTCCACTGCAACCCAATTCGATTGATGACTTACGTCAGTTCGTAGCGGCGGGCATTGAACTGGGTGCTCACACGAAGTCGCATGCTAATCTAGCGGCGATTGATAACATAGATCAGCTTCGCGATGAGATTGTCGGAAGCGCACAGCTCTTGGAACAGTGGTGTCGAGTACCGATCCGTTACTTTTCGTTTCCTTATGGTTTACCTGAAAACACCAGCCAAAAAGCGGTCGATGTAATTCGTGAAGCGGGCTTTGCGGGCTTCTGCACTGCATACAACGCCTGGAATTGGCCGGGCTCGGAAGGGTTCCACCTGCGTCGATGTCATGCCGATCCTGGACTGCAAAGCTTGAAGAACCGTCTAACGCTGGATCCTCGGAAACTTCGAGATCAATGCCAACTGCCATTTGTCGAGTCGATTCGCCCACAACTTTCAAACTAGTTGAGATGACTATGACTGAGCCACGTACCACCCCGCTTAACGTGAGTTTCATCATTACCAGTCTCCCCGTCGGCGGCGCGGAGACACTGCTTGTCAATCTTGTCCGACGCTTGGACAAATCTCTGGTGCAGCCACAAGTTCTTTGCTTAAAAGAAGCAGGCGAACTTGGAGAAGCGATTGCACGCGAGGTTCCCTTGCAAAGCAATCTGCTCAGCGGAAAATTTGACCTGCGAATTGTGCCAAAACTCATCAATATTTTTCGCGGTCAACAAACCGACGCGGTCATTACCGTTGGCGCTGGCGACAAAATGTTCTGGGGGCGTCTGGCGGCCAGATTTGCTAAAGTCCCTGTGATTTGCAGTGCATTGCATTCGACCGGTTGGCCTGATGGTGTCAGCAGACTTAATCGAATGCTAACCAGTATCACCGATGGCTTCATCGCCTGTGCCAAGAACCACGCTGAACACATGGTCGATAACGAGGGCTTCCCAAAGTCCAAAGTCTTTACGATTCCCAACGGCGTTGACACGCTTCGGTTCAAACCGAACGAAGCGTCAAGAAATTGGCTGCAGCGCGAGTTGAACTTGCCCCAGGATGTGAAACTAATTGGAATCGTTGCGGCCCTTCGCGAGGAAAAGAACCATTTGCAGTTGGTGCTGGCCGCGCGGGACGTTCTACGAGGGCACCCAAACACGCACTTCGTACTTGTCGGTGACGGGCCCATGCGACCAGCGATTGAAAACGCGATTGGCGAAAATGGCTTAACCACGCATTTTCATCTTCTAGGAAGCCGCAGCGATACGCACTTGATCCTGCCTGCATTGGATGCCTTCGTTCTTACGAGCAAGAACGAAGCGAACCCGGTGTCGATCCTCGAATCCCTGGCTTGCGGAGTCCCAGTCGCTGCACCGCACGTTGGTTCCATTCATGAGACGGTTATTCACGAAAAAACTGGTCTACTTACCACGCCACTCGACCCGTTCAGCACAGCCGATGCACTAAGCCGACTGCTGGATAATGCCGTCTGGTCACGGCAGCTAGGAGTGAACGGACGGATCGAAGTTGCACAGTCCTGGAGCCTAGACGCTATGGTGAGGGGGTACGAAGAACTGGTCGCTGGCCTTTATAACGCAAAGGCAGCCGCTGCCGGGCTGCCGAATTGGCAGAGCCCAAAAAAAGCAACTTCTACTACGTTCGACGGCATTCAAATCACCTCCGATTCGCGATTGAACGCCCTCGCGAGTACTGCTTTTCCGACTTTCCCACCATCCACTACCCAAGTGTCCTGACTGTTTTTTGATGAGCAACAGGGTTTTTAAATACCGAATGCACGATTTGGAACGAATCGTGCAGCCTTTACGGCCCGGTTTCCCGAAAACCGGAACTTTGGCAAGCCCAATTGCGTACTATTCACAGGCCGCTGTTTAAGATTCGGATAAAGACGCCGAACACAAAGCAATGGTTTGCCTAAATTAATGGATGTGGTGGTGCTGCGTCTGCTGCATTTTGATCAATAAAGAGGTGGATTATGAGCCGAAATGATGCGATACATAAACTTAAACAAGTTCTCCTAAACCGCCGTACCGCTTTGCGAGCCGCCTTGGCTGGCGATTTGTCCGCTCTTACCGAACTGTCCTTGGCCACAGGCGAATTGGCTGACGTAGCTTTGGATTCGGCACATGAGGAAGTGACCAGTCAGATGGCTGAAGTCGAAAGTCGGGAATTAGGGCTGATCGAAGAAGCGATTGGTCGTGTAGCAAGTGGTACTTACGGCAATTGCGAAGAATGTGAAAAGCCCATTCCGCTGGCTCGACTAGAAGCCCTCCCCTATGCGACTCACTGCATCAAGTGCCAGGTTCAAGTCGAAAAATCCGGTGGTAAGGACTGGTCAAGGTCATCTGGCGGTGCGTATGATTCCGTCTGACCAGTGGCATGCCTAATTGGTTTATACGGAGCCCCGTGACCAACTGGTTGCACGGGTACAACCGGACCGAACCTAATACTGCGATTTACAAGCATAGCCATTCGGCGGCAGCGACGATCCTGACCTCGCTGCCGTTTTCTGTTCTATGAGTCTCGGCGGGACAGCCGATTCCACCACGTACGAAGATACGTCTATTGCGCGGAGGATTTCGCGTGATGGCAGTGGTCTCACTGTTCTATCGAGGTATTCATGCTGTTTCAAGCTAACGCTACCGTTCGATCTCTCCGCCACGCCATTGCTGCTGCCATCGCGATATCTGTCGCCAGTAGTTCAATAGCCACTAGCACTGCACAAGCTCAAATTACTTTGCGCCCAGCACCCGAGCGTTCCGTCGAGCGCCCTGTGTCTCGGGATGCATCTCGCGACGCTGAGCCTGCGATGCGCGAACCGCTTCAATTTGGAAGCAGCAACGTCGCCGGCAACTCACTTAACGTATCCACTCGCGCAAGTGAGTTTCAACAGCTTCAGCAAGAGGCCGATGTTCTCGACCGGCAACTTAGCCTGATCCGAAGAATCGCTAAATACGCTGGGCCAAGCATCGTTCACATCGAAGCTTCCAAGAAGTCCGATCCAGGAAAAGGTTTCGCAAGTAGCCGGGTTGAAGAAGCCGGAGCGGGTGTCATCGTTGACCTAAACGGTGGTCAGTACATTCTTACCAACCGCCACGTGATCCATCCTGCCGAAACATCCTCCATTTTGATCGAAACCAACACCGGACAACAACTGCGACCAGTCAAAGTCTGGACCGATGCTTCGACCGATGTCGCTGTGATGAAGATCGATCACCCAAGATTGATCTCAGCAGATCTAGGTAACAGCGATCTAATGGACATCGGCGATTTCGTGTTGGCGGTCGGAAGCCCATTTGGACTTAGCCACTCGGTCACCTACGGCATCATTAGTGCCAAGGGTCGACGCAACCTTGAACTGGGTTCAAAAGAGATTGAGATTCAAGATTTCTTTCAAACAGATGCGGCCATCAACCCAGGCAATAGTGGCGGTCCACTGCTCAACTTGCGTGGCCAGATCGTAGGTATCAATACGGCCATCGCCAGCAACTCAGGCGGCAACGAGGGAATCGGCTTCTCCATTCCAATCAACATGGCGATGACGGTTGCAGAACAGCTCGTCACACGCGGGAAACTGCAGCGATCTTATTTAGGTGTCCAGCTCGAAAATACTTTCGATAGTCTCACCGCCCATCGCCTGGGATTGCCATCGACAACCGGCGCACTGGTAAAGTCAATCATCCCCAACTCGCCCGCCCAGCGAATGGAGCTGCGAGTTGGTGATGTCATTGTTGAATTCGATGGTGTTAAAATCGAAAACGATGGCCACTTAGTCAAGACCGTGGGACTGACACCTGTCGGTCGCAGCGTCAATGTCATCTTCTATCGCGACGGCAAACGCCTTCGTTCCTCCGGCACCCTGGATCCCAACCCTGATCAGTGATCGAAGCCGAGTAGGTAGCTGGTTTTGTAAAAAACCGGACAGAGTGCGTAGCTGGTTTCGTGAGAAACCGGATAGAGTAGGTAGCTGGTTTCGTGAGAAACCGGAAGCATGGGAAGTGGTCGTCTGTTTCAGCCGGTTTCTCACGAAACCCGCTACATTCCTTACTAACGACTATTCGCGTCACTCGGGGACTTGAACTTGTATCTGATCGTTAACGACACGAACGACAAACGTGTCGACCGCGATCTTTGGATTGTCTAACCAAGTTCCATCGCTGATGGCGAACCGCCAGTGATGCCACGGGCAAGCGACCGCGCAACCATCGATGTAGCCTTCAGCAAGCGAAGCACCTTGGTGCGGACAGAAATCATCGATCGCAAAGTACTTGCCTTCGTTGAAAAATACCGCAACCATTCGCTTGGCAACTGCATACGCCCTCCCCTGCCCTTCCGGAATATCACCGACTCGAGCTACGGTGACAAAAGGTCTCTCATTGGGATCGTCTGGGAACAACGGCGTCGCATCATCTTGCATCAAAGTCACTACTTAACGCCCGAGCTCGCGATTCATGTTCTTCTTATAAGCCTCAACGCCAGGCTGGCCATAAGGATTGATGCCTAGCAACCGTCCTTCGACCACTGTGGCTAACATGAGCATCTGGAAATACTGCCCCAAGCAAAACTCGTCGACGCGTGGCATGTAGAGGTTCGTGCTCGGACGACCGTCGTCATGCAGTGCCTGGTTTGTTCCGGCAATCGCCGCAGCCATGACATCCGGCAAGGTCTTGGCGGCCAGATCGTTGAGTGAATCAGGGTCGCTGCTGCGAGCACCGATGGGCAGCGGATCAAAGCGATACTTTTCGACAATCACGTTGTTGACGATCTTATCGCGGCGCCCCTCTTGATGTTGCTGATGACGCGAGTGCAAGTCACGCGTGTTCACCGTCGTTAGCGGCGTCGCACCTTTCAGGTCTTTGCCAAGACTTTCTGCCAGCAGTTGGTCATGCCACATCCCAGCCGACTCGAGGGCTTTGCTCCACACACTCAGCAGCCTGATTGTTGCGCCGCGTTTTGCTTCCATCAAATGATTTACGGCCGTGTATTGCAACACGATGTTCTGTGCGGCTGGCGTTGTTCGGAAGTGCTCGTTCATCGCTTTCGCGCCTTCGAGCAACTTCATCACGTTGATCCCCATCAACGCGGCGGGCACTAAACCAACGGCTGAGAGCACTGAGAATCTCCCGCCGACTCCATCTGGAACTGGAAAGATATCTTTGCATCCCAATTCCGTTGCAAAACTATGAAGCTTTCCGCTATTACCGGTCACTGGAATCAATCGACGTTGCACTTTTTCCTGATCGCCGCCACAGCTAACTTCCAGTGCCGCTAAGTATTGACGGAAGGCAGAAGCGCTCTCAAGCGTCCCACCGCTTTTACTGATAACCACTACGCCCCAGCTATCTTCAACACTCGTCGCAGCCTGACCGCGATGCGCGCCCAGCAGATGCAAGAGTCCCTGCGAAGCGTCGTTGTCGACGTTGTTTCCTTCAAAATAAATTCGCGGACGACTGCCGCGCTCGCCCCGCGAAAGCTCATTGAAATAGGGTTGGCAACAAGCATCCATGAGCGCCTTGGCACCCATGTAGGAACCGCCGATGCCCAGCACTACAACCCGATCCACTTCCGCCATCATCGCCTTGGTGGCCGCCAAGATTCGACCCAACTCACTCTCGCCGCGTCGGGCTTCGTAGTCAGCGAAAAGCTGCTCGGGCATCAAATAGAAGGCTGCGTCGAGTGGCTGTTTCTCAGCGGGTGTTGGCAACTGCCCCGCCAGCATTTTGACATCGGTATCGCAAATCTCATCACGGAGCTTTTCGAGAGTCGGCTCGATGCTCTTCACATCAGCTGGATCCAGACCGGTCTGTGGAATAAAAGCAGCCGCTGGGTCAAATCGCAACAATTGCGCCATCGCTTCACCTATAAATTTTGTCGAAGTGCTGAATTGCTCGCCTGCCCAAAAACCTCGTCTGCCAAAACGAAGTCGTGCAGTGCAACCAATCAGCCTCAGGTAGTAATTCGATACTCGAATCTACTGGATTCGCCTCGAATACGATAGATGTGATAGGTGACTGAGGCATAACCCAGTGAGCCGTCGGCATAAGCCTTGTCTTTACCCTTGATTCGTTGCCCGTAATCGTGCTCGTGCTCAATGAAATGGTGCTCGTGCTCGTGCTCGAAAGGACCTGACCGGTCGAGCACGAGCACGAGCACCGTCCTGCGGACTGAGCACGAGTAAGAAAACGTTAGGTTTCCCTATAGTGGCGCAAAAAGTAGTGGGTAAAGACAAGGGCGTTAGCCGCGGGTGAACGAAGCATTAGTCGTTCATAACGCAAGTCCAGCTTAAGCACTGTTTTGAGTGGGGCGCATTCTGCCGGATTCGACCTTGGTCATTGTCGACTGCAATCGGTCGCACTTGGCAGGCCTGACCCAACTAATCTGCTCGCGAAAATAGAGAAGTCACCATTCCACCCAACGTCCCGGCCAACAAGCAGAAAGTGTAGGGAAATGACTCTGCAACCAACTGCAGATGTTCGGTTTGAGGAGTTGCCCCAGCATATCCCGCGATTCGCAACCCAAGCAAACCGACTTCAGAAACATGGTTGTACGAGGCTACGTAAAAGCCAAATCCCAGTACAAAGAAGCCACCCCAGAATGGACGGCGATCCAAGTCTTCATCGAAGATGGCAAGTGGCAAAGTCACCAAGATAGCGAACATGGTTGCCACGGTCGCAAATTCGAATCCAACGCGGTTTCCCGTCCAAACAACCGCCAGCCACATTCCGAAGAATAGCAGTCCGACCAAGATAGCTTTGATTAAAAAGTTCATTGATGTCGATTCCACAGCTGCAATTTCGTAGCCTAGACTTCTAGCCTGAGGGAACAGATCTGACACCCAGGCAGGATGCCTAGGCTACGACAAGCCTTAGTTGATTTTGCTCTTTTCAAACGCTTCTTTCAACATGGAATCCATCCCAACAGTCCAGCGAATTCCCTCGGTCTCGAATTCAGCAAAACTCTCCTTCAAATTGATGGATAGAACTTTTGCCTTGATCGTTCCAACTTCGAAGTCATCACCCTCGGACAATTGAAACGACTTGCCATCGGTCAGCGATCGGACCCAAACTTGAGGCCCCTTGGTTCCTCCGACCATGGCGGTAACACGCGACTGCGATGCCGCATCAAACTTTGGCTTTTCGACTTCTACAATCGGTTTTGGCGGATCGACAACTTTCAGTGCTAACTTGTGTTCGCTCGACATCGCAGGCAAGCCATTATCCGTTGCCCGCACAATCACTTCGTAGGACCCATTCTCGCTCGCGTTCCAAGATAACTCACCACTACGACCACTAAACTTCAAGCCTTCAGGAAGATCTTTTGAAACCAACTCAAACGTAACGTCATCTTTCTCAGGATCGCTTCCCTCTAATTTCAAACTCCAGCGTTCACCACGTTTCAACTCTTGGCGGGTCGACGTTGCCAGCTTCGGCGGCAGATTTGGCGGAGTAAATGGATTTCTGCCAATAATGGACTTTTCGTACTCTTCAGCCGATTTGGTCAATCGACCTGACGACTCCTTTGAAAACTCTTGCTTCGGATCCGCTCCTCGCAATGCGAGCGCCTGCGATTCCAAGGTGATGTTAAGCCAATTGGCTTGATCGGTCCTTTTGACTTTAAGGTTAGTGATCGCATGCAGCAGATCTTTGTCATAGTATTTCGCCAGCAGTTCAACCAGTTGATCCGTACGGCATTGGCCTTGCATCGCGAACTTATAGCTTGTGAACGCAGGCGGTGTCTTGCCGGCCTTCACTTGCTTGTTAATGTCCAGAGGGTTAATCTTGATATCCGTCAGTCCCACTTCTTGACAGACTTTCGTTAACCATTCCTGATAACGAGCGTTCAATAGTTGTGAACTAGCAGGCAACGATTTCGACTTAAGATCCCTCAAAGTATCCTGTGACTTTTTCCCCTGCTTTATCTGTTCGTTGAGCTTCTTCACGCTCTCTCTGGCGGCTGCAACTTGCGAGCGTTTAGCAGCCAACGTTGAATTGATGGAACTGATCCCATATTGGATTGCGAACAACCCGATGGTCGCTCCAACTCCAATTGCTAAAATTCGTTCTCTTGGTGACATCGCCATTTCAATTACTTCGCAGTTCTAAACTTCATTCAAGTGTTTTACAAAATCGACTTAGCCTAGTCGTTAGTCAAAGACAACTTCTTGTGCCGAGGGACTTGCCGGTGCTGTTTCTTTATCCTCAGTCTCAGAAGCCTCAGACTTCGGAGCGTCAATGACCGGTTCTCTGCTTGCTGGTTGCTTTTCGTCGACCTTCTTCGCTTCGTTTTTATCAGCGTCCTTCTGATCATCCTTTTTGACATCGGCGTCAGCCGACTTTGCATCCGAGGCTTTTGCATCCAAGGGTTTTGTATCCGAGGGTTTTGCATCCGGTGCATTAGCGTCTGGTTTCTTTGCCGCCTTTGAACTTTTTTCTGGTAATTTCCAACCACGATTGAACGAAATCGACATCGTGGTTTCCCATGGATACGGTGCACCCGTATTTAATTTGGAAAGCCCTGCGGAGTTCACTCGATACCGATCATTGCTCCGCAACATCTCCTCGAATTCACTAATGACTTCGGTTGATTTTCCATAAACTTTCGTCTTGATCATCCCATCGCCATTTTGTCCGACTGAAAATGTAGGGTCGTGTATATAGATTTTTTCGGTCGAAGGCATATTCAGGGCAATGAGTTCAAGTTCATCCAACCAGTTCGGCGAGCCATCCAGCACTTTCTTTACTTCGTTGAATTCTGCGATTTGCTTAATCGCAACGTCACCTTGGGCTTTGTTGTCAATGAGCTCTTGCCGAAGGTCGGCTAACTCTTGATTCAGCGCACCAATCGTTGAATACCACCATGTACCAACCGCTAACAGCAACAGTCCAGCCGCAGCACAAGCTAACAAGTAGCGAGTGTAATTAACCTCCGTCGGAGCTCGCTTCTTGGGATTCTTAAAGTCGATCAGTGTCCGCTTATCAGGCTGCGGTGAGCCCAGAACGCCAGCAATCGCCGCCAATCGATTTGCGGACTCATGAGTCAAACTCTCCGCACCCTCATACGAACTTGGGAGCATCACGAGCGGATCGATGACGGCTACATTGCAACCAACCGCGGTCGCAACCGCGCTCTCGACTTTTCCAGCCAGTTCGGCCGGAGCGATCAACAGCGCGCTGCTCAACGTAACTCCGTTTAACTGACTGGCCGCAGCAACTAGACTTCGCTTGATTTCACCAACAATGGTGTTGGCAATCTGAAGACCATCCGTGGGCAAGCGAGTGCTACGCAGTTGAACTACTGCGCCTGAATTTAAGAGCAACAAGTCGGCTTGATTGTCAGTAAGGCATACGATTACTGAAGCTCCTTCTTTCATCGTCGCGGTAGAATCGACCGTCAATGCAAAGCGTGCGATCTCTAGCGGACGCAATACAACTCGGCTGAGTTGCATTCCTGAAGCAACCACAGCGCTTTCGATTTCGGCTAGGTGAGCTGGCGAAATCGCTCCTGCTAGAGCGACTTTGTTCTCCAGCCCCGCGCTCGGCAGCAGGATGTAATCAAGTGGCCATGTCTCGCCCATGTTCGCCATCTGACGCTGAGCTTGAAAGCGAATGATGTCAGGCAATTCGTTGGCGTCAACATTCGGTACCGATAACGTGCGTATCTCCACGATCTCACGAGACGCGATGACTACGGCGTCGGACTTGCCCAAACCCATTTCTTGGACCGCTTTTCGCAGAGCCTGACCGGGTGTCACTGTCCCTTTCTCGGATTCGCCTAAAGGCAACATCCGAATCTGCTCAAATGCGACCGAAGAACCGCGACGCGATCCAACGCCGACCAGAAGACCATCGCGTTGCCAATCTATTACTACTGTTCGTGCCACAATTACTCGCTTCAAGCGTCGATTTTAAAACGGCCCACGGACTTTCGTCCGCGCTTAACAAGTTCGCGATAACCCTATACTAGTCACTGGATGCCCATTCCGGCATTCATTGCCGCGTCATATCGTTGGCCTAAAGTCGAAATTTCGAAGCCGCGACCGAGGTGATCCAACCGCCTGAAAAACAGGACTTCCGGCACTTTCCCCGCACCGCTGACGATCGCTTCGACTCGGGACGAAGCCGCACTTCCCTCGATATAGCCAATCACTTGGGCCTTAAATACGTCGCCGCCGCAGGTAATTAGCGGCATCAGGGCTCGCATTTGATCCACAGTTACAAAACCCTCACAAGCCAACCAAGTTTCGTGCTTACGCGTTTCGCTTTCCGAACCATCCACTCGTGCTTCCAAAATTTTCTCGCCAACTTCAGGCGTGATCCCCGGCAAGCCGAGCAAAATCTCGCGTGGGCATTCCATAATATTGATCCGACCGGGAATCGTCGGCGAATCCACCGTCGTCAGTTTGTTCATGATAATTGGGGAGTAAAACGCAAGATCGACCGGTGAACTCGTAAACGGCGACGTGTAAGTTGTCTGCTGGCCGTTTTCGTTCACCACGACTGTCGCATCCACCAAGTCCAAAATCTGTTTGGCTTTCACTGCCCCCTGCTGAGTCATATCGAACGAAGCAAATGCAGCGGTAGTCCACGGTTTCGGCGGGCTCTGCTGAGCCGCACCACCTACCATGCCTCCCATACCGCCAGTGCCGCCGCCACCCTGTCCACCACGTCCGCCGCCACCCTGACCATTAGGTCCGCCTTGGCCATTGGGCCCACCGCCTCGACCTTGTCCATTGGGTCCACCTTGTCCATTGGGTCCACCCTGTCCATTGGGTCCCCCCTGCCCCGGTGCGCCGCCGCGACCCCCGCCGCCGGGTCCGCCACCGCCACGACCGCCGGGTCCACCAGGGCCTCCCGGACCGACACCTCCGGGTCCAAAACCTCCGCCGTTTCGTCCTCCTCCACCGCCACCGCCACGTCCACCGCCAGGACCAAAGCCGCCCCCATTGCCTCCGCCGTTGCCTCCACGTCCGCCGCCCCCACCTCCAGGACCGAAGCCTCCGCCGCCACCGGCTCCACCACGTCCTCCGCCCCCTCCACCTTGCCCAGCACCACCACCTCGACCACCGGCACCTTGTCCAGCACCACCGCCGCTCTGTCCAGCACCACCTCGACCTCCGCCGCCTCCACCCTGTCCACCACCGCCTCCGCGTTGTTGAAAGGCAACCAACACGACATTTGATTTTCTCGATAGGCGAAGGTCGCTAACTGGTGGTGGAGGAGGAGAAGGTGGTGGTTGTTGTCCACTGGCACCCCCGGCACCCATCAGCAACGACATAGGATTGCTCGCAGTCGCCGCAGGCTGACCAGCAAGTCGAAACGCGATAATAAAACTAGCTTGCAACTCGTTCAGACCCGCGCCCAACAAGTCCGAATGCAAAGTTTGCAAGTCATCTGAGTTAATATTGACACGTGCCGTACCATCGTCTGCAACGTTCTTCTCTTGACTATGCAAGGTGAAGTATGGAGCCCAACCTAGCGGTGGAGGAGGAGCGACATTTGGATCGGCGATGGCCGCAACTTGCCCAGGCGCCATCCCAGGCTCAATACCCATACTCAACTTTGATTGCTCATCGGAATCCAAAACACCATTGCGATTCTCGTCGTAACCAAACAGATGTTTGGGGGTAATGCCGCGTACCAAAAGCAATTGTTCGATCGACTGCAGTGGACCATTGGTTGGCCGATACGGGGGCTGTAAATCCATATAGCAGTTCGAAAACTCCGCACCCATCGGTCGCGGATCTTCGTCTTCATCGATCCAATCAAGAATCGCATCGGCGATATCTTCTGTCATTCCTGGCAAGCCCATCAACTGGTTCTTGGCAAAGTTACCAGTAACCGCTGAACCCAACTGACTAGCAAGCTGTGTACTGCCGCCCGTTGGACTTTGCCCACCCCCAGAGGCTTGGCCTCCCAGTGTTTGCCCACCTCCCGCTTGGGCACCTTGAGGTTGTTGTCCCGTTTGCTGCCCTCCCCCCTGCCCTGCTCCGCCTCCTACCCCCAAGCCTGCCATGCCTTGTCCCAACGCCGCCGTAGCAGCCGATCCAACCTCAGCCAACTGATCCAGTTGAGCCAGAGCATTCAAATTGATTTTTGTCGATTCGTTTTGCAGTCCATAGCGCAACCCCATGTAGCTGCCGGTTTGATCCAAGCTCGGTGAAATTATGGTGAAGTTGCCGCGACGTTTGGGATCTTGGTCCGGAAGTACATTGAGCGCTTGAAACTGACTCGCATTGTCCCACTGTCCGCCCATGCCTAATCGCGATTGCCGATCGTAACTCAAATACAATCGAACCGCTTGCACTCCTGACTCGGAACACATGCGAGCCTGCAACTGGGCTCCAGAAAAGACGGTCGTCTCATGGGATGTCAGCATCGAGTTCGAAAAGTTGAGCGCCGCGAGACCCGCCATAGCCACGACTATCAATACCATCACCAGCAAAAACGCGGGGCGCCCACGCTTATCTTTAGACGCGCGCGTTCGGCGACTAAGCGATCGTGGCGATTGACTCTGACGGTTCAGTTTCATAACGAACTCAACTCTTTTTCCGTGTAAATCACAGTTGCTACAGCCCCATCGAACTCATACCGGAATCCGCTTCTGTAGTTTCCGCAGCCGCTTTTAAGTTGGCTCCAGGAATTGCCACAATCAACTCGTAGACTTGGATCCCATACTGGGTCTGTTGATCATAAGTCAGCGTACTTAGTGAAACTCCGGCTTCCAACTCGGCTTTCGCTTCACCGCTAGCAGACTGAATGCCCAGCGTGATCTGAATCAGCCACGGCAATGACTGAGTCGATGAATCCCATGTATACGTCCACTGGGTTCCGTCATAGTATGCGAACTCGAGTGAGACGACTTCTGGCGCAATCAATTCACCGGTCCGCATCAGCCGCGATGAATCCGCCATCTCTTCTGCATAAGCCAAGATCGCGCGATCCAATTGACGGCGCACCAAACCACTGCTCATGCCACTGCTCATGCCACTGGTAACGGTTGTCCCATCATTGAATGCATCCATACTGTCCTGAACACCCATCGCGCCCGGCGTCTGTATAAAGTAGGACACATTCTTGATATCACCTGGAACGTCGGTCAATGTCGGCGACATCAGTGATCCTTGCGCTGGAAAATACTCATCCGCTCTGGGCAAGCGACTAACGTCCAGCGTCAGTTCATACTGCGATCCATAGATGCCCGGCTCACGAATGTAGGATGTGCTAGTCGATTCCTGAGTCGCCGCACCGCTCGATGCACCCGCTGCACTACTTCCACCGCTGGCTGAGGCGCCACTTGCAGCTTGCCCTGTACCGCCACTAGCACCGCCGGTAGTTTTTGCAGCCGACGCTCCACCCGCTGCTGCACCACCTGCGGCAGCGCCACTCGCTCCACCCGCAGCAGCCCCACCTGCACTTGCTCCTCCGGCCCCCCCTGCCCCACCGCCGCCTGCCCCACCGCCGCCTGCCCCACCAACCGCGCTCCCCATCTGCTGTTGCAAAACGGAGGCATCGTATTCTTGAACAGTGACAACGGAGCGAATATCTTCCGCAATCGAATTCAATATGCTGCGAGCTAGCTGGATCCTTCGAATGTCCTCACCGCGAGTTGCAAAGTTCCTGGCATACATCTGCATGAGGCTTCCAATCAGCGCAGTCGCGACCACAACTAGCGACAAC
Source organism: Planctomycetia bacterium (assembly GCA_031412515.1). Classification (GTDB taxonomy): domain Bacteria; phylum Planctomycetota; class Planctomycetia; order Pirellulales; family Pirellulaceae; genus Aureliella. Next base: position 25,703 of record JANODD010000130.1, read on the forward strand.
GCTAACATCAGCTCCATCAGTGTAAAGGCTTTACGTTTCATTATTGCTAACGCCATCTATTTGCTAATGCAATCTACTTGCTAACGCGTTGGGCTACTTCCACCACCACCTGCACCGCTCCCACCACTTTGTCCCGTACTCTGGCCTTGGCCACTCGCCTGTCCATTCGCGGTCGAGCCGTCGGTAGGCTCCTCAGCGGGAAGTGTATCCAATCCCAACGAAGGATCGATGATCCATCGTGTTGTGACAAGATCCGGCGGTTGTAGATCAGGAACAACGCCCTCGACCCGCTCTTGCACGGCGACTTGAATACCAATCGTTCCTTGCATCTCAGTGGTAACAATCGACAAACTGTAATTCCAATTGCTCGATGTACTCGACGATGTGTAAGGCGACCAATTTGCAGGCTGCGCAGGTATCACGCCAGCGATCACTTGATTCATAACGCTCTCGGCCACCAACTCCGCTTGCGTCAAGCGCTGAGCACGAATGGCGTTCTGAGCCGCGATCTGCATGGCCTGCGACAAGTAAGCCGAAGCGATGCCAAGAATTGCCAGTGCCAAGACAACTTCCATCAGCGATATACCAGATCGCAAAGCACTCTTTTTATACGCGGGCTTTAGTGAAGCACTGGCGATCATGTCTTATCTCCGTCAGCCGAAGAGACATTCGTGATCGTCAGAACTTTTACATGACCAGTCAGCCCTCTCAACCTCACCGCCCGCACCTCACCGCGATCATTCTGCAAGCGCACTTCCGCGTTGCTGGTACTTCCATCAGGATAGAAGATAATGACTTGCCCAATATTGGTCGTTGAAACTTGTCCAGCTGTTGATTGCTGGGCAACACTGTACGCTCGGCTATCGGTTGCTACGATACAGCTAACAAACGTGACCTTTTCTTCCAGCTCTTTAACGTCGCCAGAAAGTGCGGTTTGTTCAGCCGTCATTAACGTGCCGTTCTCATTTGTCTCGGCTATCATTCCAGTCTGCGTGAGGACCTTCGCACCTTCTCCGCTATTGGTCGTATCGGATTGCTGCGTCAATGGATGCACGCTGAACTTACCTTGTCCTGGAGCACATTCGAACATCTGAGCCTGTCCGGTTCGCATTGCCGTCAGTCGTGCGCGATCCAACTCCAAGCGTATCTTTTCAGCCGAAGCCTGAAGACGTTGCCGATCAAAGATCCCCTGAAATGCCGGAAAGGCAATCGCGCCGATTGCAGCGATGATTGCCAGCACCAACATCAGTTCTAGCAAAGTGAACGCACGGTTACTTTGGCCTCGACCAAACCGGTGGTGGGTTATTCTTGAGTGGGTCGCTCTTGGCAGGAGTGACCCACTTAAGAACGACCGACGCAACCACCTTGCAATGCTGAACCGAGTCCCTTCCGACCGGCTGCATACTTTCGCTTTGGTGGCTGTCGTTAACATGAAAATCGCTCGAATTGATTGGCTCTGTCTACGAAAGTGACCATGAGCCGAAACCCATGGTCAAATCCCTTTTTCAAAAACTCAATGACAACGTGGCTAAGTTAGGCCCGACGCTACTTTTGCGGAGCAAAAGGCGACAATGCTTTTAACCAACTATGTCATCTTCAGTGCCGCTTTGACCGTCTGGGCCCAAGCTGCGAATCTCAAACTCGGAACCATTTACTTTGTATTCGTAAGCATGATTCCATGGATCTGGTTTGATCGGATCGCGTGAAACCTTGGTCCACTTCGAAGGATCAGCTAAGTCCGAAGGTTGTTCATACAAGGCTTCCAAGGTCGATGGCAACGAACCTACGTTCAGGTCATATTGGCTGATCAGTCCCTTCAGGTTGTTCATTTCCGCTTTGGCGGTTTGCTTGAACGCTCGCTCGCGGACACCACCAATGTTTACCACTGCGATACCGGCGATCGCAGCAATAATCACCAGCACAAGCATAACTTCCATCAGCGTAAAACCGCCCCGTGTGGCTTGACGATGACGATTGCGACGACTCATAACTACTCTCCCAATTTTGCCTGTGAAACTTGAATTTTTAAAAGTTGCCGATCCAGCAGCCAACATTTATTTTGACCGCTGGACTCGATCTAAGTCAACCCATTTCTGTTGTATTAAACCGCTCCGGAGCTGTTAAGTAGCGGCACCATCAGTGCTAATACGATAAAAAACACCAATCCCGCCATAACCAACAGCATCAACGGCTCCAGCAAACGCACCATCATGTCCAGCCGCCGAAAAGTCGTTCGCTCTAGACTATCTGATATTTGTACCATGACTTTGTCCAGCGAGTTGGATTCTTCGGCTACGGCGATCATTTCCGTCACCTGAGCCGGAAAATGCCCCGACGCAGCCAATGGTGTCGCTAGTTTTTCGCCCGCGGTAATGTTCTGGCTGGCTTTCTCAATCGCCGTCGACAAGATCCGGTTCCCGGCCGCGTTGCGACTGATGTCGAGCGATCTCAAAATCGGAACTCCGTTACCCAACAGTGTTCCCAACACGCGACAAAACCGAGCGACCGCCAAATTTAAAAATATCGCTCCGAACATTGGTATTTTGATTTTCGCCCAGTCAAACCACAGTTTCCCAGATTCGGTCGACAGGTATTTGAAAAATCCAAAAATCGACCCTGCGATAGTCGCGATGATCAGCCACCAGTAGTTTTGCAAGAAATTGCTAAACGCCAACAACGCGTCGGTCGCCCAAGGCAATTGCCCTTTTTCTCGCAGAGTTGCGAACAAGGGTTCGAATTTTGGTACGAAGAAAATAATCAGCACCAACACAACCGCCGAGCCCACGCAACCTAAAAATATTGGATAAGCAAGCGCGCCCATCGCCCTGCCCTTCATATCCTCTTGTTGTTCCGTAAACGTAGCCACGCGCTCGAGCGCGTCTTCTAGAAATCCGCCTTCCATGCCCGCGCGGACCATGTTCACCGCCATGTCGTTAAAGACCCGCGGAAAACGAGCCATCGCGTCCGGCAACGGCTCACCATCCTCAACACGCGATTTGATCTCTTGCAACACTGCCTGAAGCGCCGGCTTGCTCGCCTGCTGGCTCATCACCGTCAGGGCTCGCATCAGCGGCACACCGCTTCGCAACAACGATCCCAACTGGTTGTACGCGTTAGCCATGACTTGGCCACTGACGCGCTTCGTACGTACAGTCGAATTCCCCTTCGAAGCGGTGATTTCAACCGGAAACAACGACAACGCATCCAACTGCGTGATCACTTCGCGTTGGCTGTTAGCGGTTACGGTTCCAGTTTTTCGCTGCCCCTTAAAATCGCGAGCAACATAAGCAAAATCAGGCATGGAAACAGGCTTCAGACTTCAGGTTTCTAACTTCTAACTTCTAACTTCTAACTTCTAACTTCTTCTATCCCAACCGATCGCCCTTGGTAACTCGGACGACTTCGTCGATGCTTGTCCTTCCTTCAATGGCTTTCTGCCACGCATCCATACGCAACGTTCGCATACCGTTCTTAAGTGCAGCTTGCTTTATCTGCCAACTGCTGACGCGATCGTGCGCCAACTGGCGGACCTCTTCGGTTGTCACCATCAACTCGTAAATACCCATTCGACCGCCGTAGCCAACATTGCGGCATACCCGACAACCGACGGCTCGATACAGTTCCTTGCCATCCAGTTGCTCTAGCGGAAAATCAGAAGGAACGTCTTCGGGCTTTGGATGATAGGCTTCTTTACAACTCGGACACAGTTTGCGTAGCAACCGCTGAGCCATCACGCCTTCAACGGTGCTCGCCACCAAGAACGGCTCAACACCCATATCGACGATACGCGTGTAAGCTCCAGCAGCGTCGTTGGTGTGCAAGGTGCTAAACACCAAGTGACCGGTTAGCGACGCTTGGATCGCATTCTCCGCCGTTTCATGATCTCGAATTTCTCCGATGAGCACAATGTCAGGGTCATGTCGCAATATACTTCGCAGTGACGCTGCGAAAGTCAAACCGATTTTCGCGTGGACTTGAATCTGATTGATACCGTCCAGTTGATATTCAACTGGGTCCTCAGTCGTGATGATCTTGTTCTCAGTGCTCTTGATCTCCATCAGCGAACTGTAGAGCGTCGTCGTCTTTCCAGAGCCCGTTGGCCCGGTCACTAACACAATCCCGTGCGGCAATCGAATCAATTCACTGAAGGTAGCATAGGTTTTTGGATCCATCCCCAGCCCAACCAAATCGAACTTCATCGCACCCTTGTCCAAGATACGCATCACCAAGCTCTCCGCGTGGATCATGGGTATCACGGACAAACGCACATCAATCTCGCGGCCATGGACTTTCAACTTGATACGACCGTCTTGCGGCAATCGCTTTTCAGCAATATTCAAGCGAGCCATAATTTTCAGACGGCTGATAATTGCCGCTTGAAAACGATTGATCTCAGGCGGAGCTGGCTGCACATGCAAGATACCGTCAATGCGATAGCGAATGACGAAACCTGTAGTCTGCGATTCAATGTGAACGTCCGAAGCTCTTGAATCAACAGCTTCAACGAGAATTTCATTCACCAGGCGAACAACGGAAGCCTCTTGAGCCATTTCGCCCAATTCGCTGCCGTCGGTTTCTATCTCTTCCAGTAACTGCACGTCGTCGTCTTCAGCCCGGGCGGCCATCAGGCCTTCCACGGTTTCCGAACCCACACCGAGGTGCTTTTTCATCAGCCTCGCGATCTCACCGCGTTCGGCAACTACCGGAATGATAGTGAGTCCAGTCGCGGAGCCAGCTTCGTCCAGCGCATAAACGTCCAGCGGATCGCTGGTCGCCAAAGTCAACGAACCATTGTGCCGACTAAGCGGAAACAACGAGTGACGATAGATCAGCTTTTGTGGGAAGGATTTGACTAACTCGATATCGACTTCAGCATTGCGCAAATCGACGAACTCCATCCCAAGTTCTTCGCCCAGCGCGCGCAGTGCGGGCTCTTCGCCAACCATACCTTGTTGAATCGCTGCTTCGACGAGGCTGCTCGCACTGCTCCCGCCTTGACGCAACGAATCCAGTTGCTGTTGGTCGATCAAACCGCGTCGAATAAGAATATCACCAGCTTCAAGCATGACCATAGTTATCGGCCTCCGCGTCCGCCAGTGTTACCACCTCGATTACCGCCAGTGCCACCTGTTGGAGCACCACCTCGGCTTCCGCCGCCAAATCCGCCAGTTCCACCACCAAAACCACCTGGGAATCCGCCGCCGAAGCCGCCAAATCCACCGGTTCCACCACCTCGCGTACCGCCTCCACCGAACATTCCGCTATCTCGCATTTGTTGAAAAGCGGCAGCTCGTCGTCTCGCCGCTTCTTCATCGTTTCCAGCGTTGCCTTGCTGCTGCGAGTTATTCTGCTGACCTTCGGCAGGAGTTGTATTGACCTTTGCCCTAGAACCAAGCGCTCGGCCGAGGGCTGCACCTAGATTCTTAGCTGTTGCAAAACCTGGAATCGAAGTCACCGTAACCGTCTCTTCGCCATCGCCAGTTCCCTGTTCGTCAAAGTACCCAACTAAGGTCTCAATTTCTTTAATTATCTGTGGTTGAGCGATCACAACCAGTGTGTTGGTATTGACGTCAGCGCTCAACGAGATCTTGGATTCTTTCAATTCGCTTGATGCTCCACCGCGTCCGCCTCGTCCGCCACCTCCACCGCCCCGCAACGCTTCAATGAACGCTTGCGGATCAGGTTGTCGATTGCCACCACCGCCACCCCCTGATGCTGCACCTTCGATGCGGTCACCGTATAGCTGCTTCAACATGCTGACGACATCAGTAACGTTCTGAGTGATCACTGGAATCATCGCGACTTGACCACGAGTCTCAATTGAAATCGGACTCTCAACTTGATCGATGACTTGTAACAACTCTTCACACATTGCCATATCTTGTGGGCTTGCTTTGATGATCAACGCATTCAAACGAGGATCTGAAGTGATCGAGTAATCGCCGCTTGCAAGTCCCGAGCTTGAAGGACTCGAAGAACTTCCACCTCCACCCCCACCGAGCAAAGCGCTAAACATTCCACCACCCATCACTCCACCTGCTAGATCGCCTAGCAGACTTCCGCCCCCACTGCTCGATGATCCCGACGAGCCACTCATGATCGTCTCCAGCAACTCCTTCGCAGCAGCGGCTTTAATGTGCTTTAGGTAAATCACTGTCGGCTCGCTAGATCCAAGCCCATTTTGCTCCGAAATCATTCGCATCATGCGATCAAATTGCTCAAGAGCGGCTTTGTCATCAGACGTAATAATCAAACCGCCTGGTCCCTGCATAATGACAATATCGCTGCCGGTGCCCTCGTCAGCAGGTTTGGCTTCTTTTCGATCACTGCTGCTAGACTCTTGCTGTGGCTTCATCACCATACTTGCCAATCGACCGACAGGAGCTGGCTCAACGGCCTTCGGTGGCAATCTGCCATCCTGCAGAATAATTGCTCGCCGAGCTTGCTTGCCATTCGTGGTTGCAGGCACCGGAGCTGGCGCAGGTGCCTCATTCGCTTCAGGCTCAGCGTTTCGCTGTGGCAAAGTGGATTTGCCTGGCGCAAGGTTCTCAAGGACCTTGATCTTGTTCTTACCATTCGTCGCTTTCCACAACTCCTGGGCTTGCTGCAGTGTGTTAGCGGCCGACCGACCCGTCAATGGAATCACTCGAACCTTTTCACCCCACACATCCGTTGCCTCAGCGTTCTTCTCAAGTTCCTGGATGAAAGTCCGAATCTGCTCAACTTCGCTCGCTGAACCCTTTACCCAAACTTGTCTTGCGAACTGGTCACCATCAATGACAGGACCGGAAGCATCCGCATCTTTTTTATCCGCGATTCCAAAGAACTTTTTGATCGCATCAATCGCAAGACGAGCATCCAACTTTTGCAACTGAATGACTTTAAAATCAGACGCTTCACCGGCCAATGTGGCCAGCGTATCTTCGACCAACTTGTGCTCAGCCGACCGAGCCTGAAGAATCAACATCTTAGCAACTTCATCCTTGGCGAGTCGCACATCAGGCAAGCCCGCTAGCAACTGCGAAATGACTTGATAAGCAATCTCCAAGTCACCGCCCTTAACTCGATGTCGCTTTACTTCTGGATTCTCAGTCGCACCTTTTGACTTCTCTTGCTCAGTCGGCGCCGTATCCATCAGCTTGACCAAGTCGCGAAGCTGTTGCAGCTTTTCAGCTTTGCCAGTTGCATAAATCACGGTACCAAATGTATCTGTCGCTAGACTCAAATCAGGACTTGTGTTTTGCTCAGCTGGCAAACCTAACAGCGGTCTGGCTGCGGTCAAGACTTCTTCAGCTGTGATATGCTTCAGCGGAAACTCAACGATCGTTGAACCTCTGGCTGACTCGGGGTCTTCAGCGCGCTTGATCATCGCTGCAATCGCTCGCACATTCCCGGCCGTGTCCGTTACGGCAATCTGCCCGGCTGAGGTCATGCTGGCTACCGAGCCCAAGATGCTCAGCATCGATTCAATTTCATTCTTCGCTACTTCGGGGTCCATGCGCGATAGACCAAACAAGTAGCGTACCGGTTCAAAGTCCCCGCGCTGAGCAAGTTCTTCTGGTGTCTTTACGAACTCCGCAAACTCTTTGATCAACTCTTTCGAAAGTGGTTGCTCCAGATCGATGCACTTCAATATCCGCTCGCGGCGAACCAAGGTGTAACCAGTATTTAGCAATGACGCATTCATAATGTCCATCGTCTGCCCGACTGTATAACCGCGCGATCGATCGCGATAAGTAAACGAACCCGGTGGAATCACGTCGGCCTGGAAAGCCATGTCAGCTTGGGCTGCTAGCCACTTGAGCACATTGTCCCAAGGTTCACCCTGAAAATTAATTTCCAAACGCACATTATCAATAGGCAACGTCGCGTTGGCGGATGCTTCAGTCGGTGCTTGCACGCCTGCGACTGCCTTTGGAGCGTCTTTCTCAGGCGGCATTGGATTTACTTTGGTCGAAACAGGGAGTTTGCCGGCCTGAACTTGCCATGCGACCCATTGGCTTTCAGATAGTTCTTTGCGAATCGTGCCTTCTGCTTCATCACGAATCTTCTTGGCTTGAGGACTGCGGCGGCTGTCTCGAACCTTAGCACACCACTGAGCTACAGTTGCTTTTTGCCAGTCTGCTAGATTCAACGCCTTTGCAACGGATTCATCTTCCAAGGACAACAACCCAAGCCAGCCAACACGAGCTTGCTTCGCGCTCGTCTGTTGCTTTTCATCTAGCAATGCAAATCCAAGCTTTTCTGATTCTGCGTTGAAGTCGATTTGCATCTGCGTTCGTTCCGCCGGCGGTGCCTCGCGAAGTTGCTGGCTCAGACCAACCTTAGCGGCCATCCGCTGGCTAATCAAGGTCCGCACTTGCGCGATCTGCTCTTCAGACAATTGCAGCTTCGCAGCCGTCTCCGGCATGATCAGCTCAGGTAAAAAACCTACAGTATCCTGAGCGCGCCCCGAACCCGGCGCTACAAATACCAACGCCAGCACAAATAAACAAACGAACAAACGTAAATTAGCCATTGGCATCATGTTTTTCATAATGAGACGGACTATCCCGCACGAAGAGACGTTTCACCACAATGGGGTCCAAAGCGGCGCGTTCACGATTCTACTCTAGTCTCACTAGCCAAAATCGCAGCCCCGCCATTTTCCGAAAGCTGGTCTTTTCTCAACCAACTGATACATCGAACCCATATTTATCGTTAAAGTTTCGAGAGATACCCAAAGTGACTAGTTTTTATTTAGAGGCTAGCAGCGTCCCCCGCGTGGCCAAAGCTGCTAGCTTCGGTTCACTTTCTCTAAATCTGCACCTTCCGCCGCGGCTGAACCGACCCCAAACCACCGTCCACACCAATTACCTGCCCCGTAATCCAGTGATTTTCGGAATCGATCAACCAATCGATCATCGATGCTATCTGCTCGGCTTCCCCCAATCGACCCAGCGCATGCAACTCCGCTGAAGCGCTAGCCATCGCGGGAACCTCCCAAATTCGTTTGGTTAAATTGGTTTTCACCAACCCTGGGCTGACCACATTAAATCGAATGTTTGCACTCGCATAAGTCGCCGCCGCTGACCGCGCCAATCCCTCAATGCCGGCCTTCGCCGCCGCAATCGCTTCATGATTCGCAATTCCCAGCTTCGCTGCCGCAGTACTCATCAGCACCACCGAACCACCTTTCGCCCGCAACAGCTTTCCTGCACATTTCACCGTTGCAAACGCACTAAACAAGTTCGTCTCCACCACCTCCCGAAACTCCGCGTCCGAAGTCAAATGAGCCGGTTTTAGCAGAATTGAACCAATGCAGTTTACAAAGCTCTCCACCGGTCCCGCACCAGCTACGGCTTCCATCAGCGAGTCCGAGGAACTGATATCCGCCATGGCACAGCCAGCATTCAGTTCGCTCGCTAGCTCCTGCAGTCGCTCGTTGTCGCGACCCACTAAAAACACAGGCTTTCCCTTTGCCACCAAACGCCGCGCCAGACAACTTCCCGTTGTTCCCGTTGCACCAATAATCACTGCTGTCATGTTTATCGCCTTCGAAACAGAATTTTTATTGCAGCCAATTTCCAAATTCGTAGCCTAGGCATCCTGCCTGGGTGCATCCTGCCCGGTTGTCAGAATCCAAGGCCTACGATTCACCAGCACGATAGCCCCCAAGGCAATCGCTACTTGAGCATGGTATAAAGGAGACTTCAAAGCTCCGCTTCTGTCCCCATGTCGCCACTGCAACCGATGAAACTCCTAATCGCCATTATTCAACCCACAAAGTTGCAAGCGGTCCGCGAAGCCCTTTACCGGATCGGCGTCGAACGCATGACCGTCTGCGACTCGCAAGGCTACGGCCGCCAACGCGGTCAAACAGCCACTTACCGCGGCATCGAATACAAAGTCAACATGCTTCGCAAAGTCGCTATCGAAATCATGGTCAACGATGATTTTGTCGAACGAACCGTCGACATGCTATTAAAAGTCGCTCGTACTGGATCGGAAGGGCAAATCGGCGATGGCAAGATCTTCATCCTCCCCGCCGAAGAAACCATCGCCATCGACTGCAACCTCCGCGGTCCAGGAGCAGTTTAAAAGAAGCTAGAAGCTAGAAGCTAGAAGCTAGAAGCTAGAAGTTAGATGCTAGAAGTTAGATGCTAGATGCTAGATGCTAGATGCTAGATGCTAGATGCGCGGGGTTTTGTTGAGCACTGGCTCCTCCTCGCCCTGTACTCAGGGAGAGGGGGCCGGGGGGTGAGGGTTCGAGCCTGGTTGTTAACTAAAATATTTTAAAAAGTCCTTAAAGTCATGATTGTTTTTGTTACTAAAGATCTGTTTTTCATTCCGTTGCTCAAGACTGCTGCTGAGAAGCAGAATTGTTCGATGATGACTGTGCCGAACGCCAGCTCAGTGAGGCTCGATGAACTGACGGCTGAAGAAGTCACCGCTTGCGTCATCGACTTGACCTCCGTCACACCCGCCGAGATCGCGACCACCGCCGAGTCCCTCCAAAAACGTTTCGCTCCCGTTCAACTCATCGCTTTCGGCCCGCACGTCAACGAACAACATTTAGCCGCCGCCCAAGCCGCCGGTTACGATAGTGTCCTCACCCGCGGTCAGCTCAACGCCAACATCGACCGCCACATGCAACACTGGGCCATACCTAAGCCCTAACGCAAATAGTCGCCTTTCGCTCCGCGCAAGTTGCGAGTTACGGCGCTACTTTCGCGGGAGCGAAAGGCGACTTTATAAACAGAGCCCCGCCTGCAATCTAAGCAATCCAAGTGGTCGACCTATTGGACCGCGGACGTCCCGTCCGCCCGCGGCACTCAGTGACTTCCAGTCAAGTCAGACTCTCTCCCGCTCATAGGTCGGTCGTTTGCCCCGGAGCCAGCGGACTATGTTTTTTTGTGGTCCTGATAGAGAACGGGAGAAAGAGGCTCTGCCGAGCAGGTCTTTAGTATGGCCATCTGAGGCGGATGTACTAACGGACGTAAACGCACAGTAGCCACAACATCTGGCAGCCGTCCACCACCCTAGCCCGAGTCGAACACAAAGCTGCTCATGGTCACCTCTACTGTGCTGGTGAGCCTAAGTAGCGAGTCGCGAGACTCCGAGTGCACGTTCTTCAACAATCTTCTCCCTCAACCTATTTCCCACAAACCGCCCCGATCCGCACCACTGCATTCCCAAACAAAGACCCGCCGCCCAGATCCGTCAACTCTTGGCTCGTCAAATCATTGAGGCTCTTCTTATCCGGCGCCAGCTTCGGCCACCACTGTCCCACTGCAATTACAACTCCAACTCTGGCATCGGTCGTAACAATCACCTTGCGAAGAATCGAACCCACGGCACTCGTAATCTGTATCCTCTCACCGTCCTGCACGCCTGCCGATTGAGCATCGTTAGGATGAACTAGCACCGTCGGTTCGCCACCTGCCGCGCGAACTAACTCTTCAATGTTCCCCATGCTCGTGTTCAACACAAACGCACCCGGCGGTGAAATCAAACGCAATGGAAATTCCGCCGTCGGTTGCTCACGAAACTCAATCTGAACCGGCGCAGGCGAGAACCGAATCTTCCGATCTTCAAAATTACTGCCATTCGCATAAGCCCTGTAATCCTTCGGCAACGTCAATCGAATACTCCGCTCAGCTTTCAGTCGCTCAAGCGTAATTCCTTCGAGATTCGGATTTGAACTTCGCAGTAAATCCTCAGCCATCTGATCAGCCGTCCAAGCGAACACTTCATCGGTCAAACCCAACCTCGCCGCTAGTTGCTGAAACACCCAGCTATTCGGCTTCGATTCACCACGAGCCCGCACGATCGGCTCCGCCCATTGCAAATAGTAATGACCATAGGCCGTGTACATATCCGGGTGCTCGACGAACGTCGTCGCAGGTAACAAGATGTCGGCGTAGTCGGCTGTGTCCGTTTGAAAGTGTTCGAGTACAACCGTAAACAAATCCTCACGAGCTAACCCTTGTCGCACCGCGTTTGAATCCGGCGCCACCGCGGCCGGGTTGGAATTAAAAACAAACAACGTCGAGATCGGTGACTTAGTATCCGCCAGCGTTCGACCAAAGTGATTCTGATTCACCACGCGCCGCGCAGGTTTCAGCATATGCTTACCCGCCACTCGATGATCATTCAATCCAAAGGCACCGCTGGTCGAAAGTGCTCCACCGCCACCAAGATGCCGCCAAGCTCCAGTAAGCGCCGACAAGAGCGTGATCGCCCGTATTGCGTTGCCGCCACCTTCATTGCGACTCAGGCCATAGCCGACTTTAATGAACGTCGCCGGTTCACGACCGATCTCGTCCGCTAACTGCCGAATTTTTTCGCTTGGTATTCCACAAAATTTTGCTGCACGCTCGATCGGCCATTCAGCACAAGCCGCTTTGTAATCACTCAAATCGTTTGCATGCGCCGCCAGATACTCTTTGTCTTCACGTCCCGCTCGCAGGATCTCACCGCCGATCGCAAGTGCCAAGGCTGCATCGGTACCTACAACGACTTGCCAGTTCTCATCGGCAAAGCGACTCGTTTCATTACAGTACGGATCGATATGTAGAATCTTTGCTCCGCGCTGCCGAGCTTCCTTCAAAATAGGAACCAGGTGGCTGTTCGAGCGGAGCACATTGATCCCCCATAGCACGATCAGTTTTGAGTGCGCAACATCCTGAGGCTCGACTGACAATTTCCGCGGTCCATAGTTGGCTTCCCATCCAGCACTCGCCGTCGTCGAACAAATCGTCCAGTCCAGCTCGCTTGCACCGAGTGCGCGAAAGAATGCTAACGGATGGTCACGTTCGATAATCCCCATCGTCCCTGCGTAGCTGAACGGCAGCACGCTCTGTTCACCGAAATTGGCCACGTTGGCCTTGACTCGACCCACCACTTCATCGAGCGCCTCGTCCCAACTGATCGGCTCGAAGCGCCCTTCACCTTTGCGGCCAACGCGACGCTGCGGAACCAGCAATCGATCCGCATGTTCCTGCCGCTGCGGATACTTGGCCATCTTCACACAAGCAAAGCCTCGAGTCACCGGATGATCCGCTCCCGACAGCTTGACCATCTTGTCGCCATCGAAAGTGATCTCGAGCGAACAAGCGTCCGGACAATCCAGCGGACATATGGAAGGCAGGATTTTCAACTGTTCAACCGTGCTCATCTTGTTCTTTCACTTCAACTAGCCGTGCACACTTCGATTTGGTGTAACACATTGTAGCTGGTCCCACCCATCACATGTACATACGTGTCTCGCGACCCCTCACCCCCGGCCCCTCTCCCCTGAGTACAGGGGCGAGGGGTGACCGTTATTCCATGTCTTTCCTTTACCCTGCGTATGGAGAAATTTGCCGTCGAGTTCCTCGTGCTGGATGGGTGTATTCATCCGTGGGACCGCTATGCCATCCGTGGGAAAACGCGAGTCGCCTGCCTACGGATGAAAGAAGAACATTGCGGTTCGAATGTTATACTAGGACCGGTTTACGATTTTACTCCCACACACATTTAAAATTGAATAAACTGATCGTGCTCGCAAGCGTTCGGTTACCTCTAAATTGCCGACGACACAAATGATCCCAATCCCTGTAAATGTACCACGCATCCAGTGGCTTGAGCTGACTCGAAATCTGCTTGACTCCTACCATCACTGGACTGGAACACAGTTGCTGAATCGCAGCACGCCTGAAGAAGACCTACTGGCCCTTTGGAACCTTGCACAAGTAGTGGTCGCACATGGAACTCAATCCGATCCGGCGTTCGTTTACGGCAATGCACTAGCGCTCGAACTTTGGGAGATGTCGCTCGATCAATTCCTTGGCATGCCTTCGCGGCTCACCGCAGAACCACTGCATCGCGATGAACGACAACGCTTGCTCGACGCAACCCGCAAACAAGGCTTTGTCGACGACTATCGAGGCATCCGAATTTCACGAACCGGAAAGCGATTTAGGATCGAAAAGGCATTGTTATGGATGGTTCTCAACCGCGACGAAAACATCATCGGCCAAGCCGCTACTTTTTATCGCTGGACGCCGCTCGACCAATAGCATGTTGTAATTCTGCGACTTTTGGGGATCAGGAAACGACAAAACTGAAATGTCAAGTACAAATAACGGCCCGTAGAGAGTCTTTGCGAGCATACAATGCGATAAGATTGGCCAGCGAGCAGAACATCGGCTAAGATAATGGCTACGATAACGTACGTTGGCGGCATGATATCCGCCCTGCCCTACCGCCCCCCTCCCCTCCCCTGCTGGCGCTCGGCCATGACTTTTTTTCTAATTCGATTAAGCATTATATATTTCGCTGCGGCGGTACTATTTCTACCCTGCTCCGTGCGCATTTCAGCCGATGAGCCATCGACGGAAGGTATTGCCTATTTTGAAAAACATGTCCGCCCATTAATGGTGCGACACTGTTATCAATGCCATTCAGAGAAGTCGCAGAAACGTGAAGGTGGTTTGCTGCTCGACAGTCGCGGTGGCTGGTTGCAAGGAGGTGAATCAGGCGCCGCAATCATCCCGCGAGATATTGAAGCGAGTTTGCTGATCCAAGCCGTTCGTTATTCTGACGAAGCCTTGCAGATGCCACCGATCAAACCGCTCGCTCCTGAAGACGTTGCGAAATTGGAGCACTGGGTACGAATCGGCGCACCGGCACCGGATCAAGCGGGCGCTCGAACGAGCGACGATCCGTCCGACCCCGTCACTGGCAAAGCGCACTGGGCCTTTCAGCCGTTAACCAGTGCGCGACCACCTAATGTCATCAGCGAGTGGCCACAAACCGAAATCGATACGTTTATCGTTTCGCAACTTGAACAAGCCGCACTACAACCAGTCGCAGACGCAAAGCCAAGTGTTTTGGCGCGACGCTTGTATGTCCAATTGACTGGATTGCCGCCAACACCTCAGCAGATGCAAGAGTATCTTTCCGACAGTCAACCGATGGCCTACGAACGTTTGGTGGATCACTTACTCTCCTCGCCTCAATTCGGTGAGCGCTGGGGGCGTCATTGGTTGGATCTGGCACGCTATGCCGATTCAAATGGCTTGGACGAAAACTTTCTATTTCGCGAAGCGTGGCGATATCGCAACTGGGTCGTTGACGCGATCAACAAGGATATGCCCTTCGATCGCTTCGTGCTGTTGCAACTAGCTGGCGATATGCTTCCTTATGAAACCATTGAAGATCGTGATGAACAGCGGATCGCGGCTGGTTTTCTTTTGATCGGTCCCAAAGTTCTACTAGGCAACATCGACGCCAATCAGCGGATGGAAATCGCCGACGAACAAATCGATTCCATTGGACGTGCACTATTAGGACAAACACTTGGATGCGCGCGATGTCACAACCACAAGTTCGACCCGGTGCCAACAGCGGACTACTACGCGCTAGCTGGCATTTTCGCATCGACTCAAGTCATGGAACGTCGCTGGATGCTCGGCGAACAACGCGTTATGGAGCAACTGATTGGCCTTGGACCTCAAGGCAACGCTGCCGATGAAGCTTATGAAAAATATTGGAAAGAACGACCCCAAGTTACCGAACGCAAGAAGCTTGCCGAAGCGACATTGGAGCTGCTAAAGACAAATGATCAGACAACGCTAAAGGAACAAATTGAAAAACAGCCGAACTCATTCGCTGACATGTCTAAGGACAGTGCTCGACCGATCGAAGAGCGAATCGCAGCTCAGCAGGCTCTGATCGAACAGCTAGCGCAGTCGCTTAAGCAGACTCCACCGATACCACCGCGTGCAATGATTCCCACCGATGTGCCACAGCCCGCAGATGAACACGTGCGAATTGCTGGGCAATTTGATCGCTTGGGTGAGAAAGTGCCTCGAGGTTTTCTTACGGTGCTCCAGGATAATTCAAACGCCTTCATTCCAGCCAAAGAAAGTGGGCGTGTAGCTCTTGGCCATTGGTTAACCGACTCGAATGAACGATCCGGACAACTCGCCGCCCGGGTGCTCGCCAATCGTGTTTGGTATCACTTGATCGGACGCGGTTTAGTTCGAACTGTCGATAACTTTGGACGGACCGGCGAAACTCCCTCGCATCCCGAATTACTTGACCATCTGGCCAGCGAATTGATCGATTCTAAGTGGTCGATCAAAGTTCTCGTACGCCAAATCGTTCTCAGTCGTACTTTTCGATTAAGTAGCCAACATCTTGCAAGTAACCACGAGGCTGACCCTGAGAACCGGTTGCTTTGGCGAGCCCACCGGCGACGGCTTGACCCCGAATCGTTTCGCGACGCAATGCTAAGCGCCGCTGACAAGTTGGATCTATCGCGGATGGATTCTACGGTTTCCTATTTGGGCGACCAAGCAACCGCCGTGGGCGCGAACTCCGTTCGCCGTAAAACCGATTTTCCATGCCGCAGTGTTTATCTGCCAGTCATCCGTAATGATCTCCCCGAACTGTTTGAGATTTTTGATTTCGCCAACCCACATTCAACTACAGGAATGCGACCCAATACGACTGTGCCGACGCAAGGTCTGTTCATGCTCAATGACGACATGGTCATGGACGCCGCCAAGTCAACCGCGCGCCGGATCATCGCAAGCTCAGCAACTGGGAATCATCGCGAACGCATCGTCAGCATGTTTGACTTGATCTCGAACGCTCGGCCAACAGAGACCGAACTGCAGTCGATAGAAAAGTATTTAAAACAGTTTGAAACGCAATTTAAATCCGAAGGCAAACCCGAAGCGGAACTTGAATCCTTGTCGCTCGCTTGTCATGCGTTGTTTGCGTCAAGTCGTTTTCAGTTTCTGGAGTGAAGCAATATGTCGTGTTATCAATTCACTACCCAATCCACTCGACGCAGTATGCTTCGCAGCAGCGCCTGCGGTTTCGGCTCGCTGGCTCTTACCGGCTTACTCTCCCAAGCTGGTTTTACAGACACACCTGTTCCCGAAACGCCGCTATCGCCAAAGCAGCCCCACTTTCAACCGCGTGCGAAACGCATCATCTTCTTGTTCATGTGGGGCGGGCCAAGCCACATGGATCTGTTTGATCCAAAGCCGGTCCTCAATCAACAGAGCGGCCAGCAACTCACAGGCAAATCTGTTGGCAGCGATCGAGAGCAGCTCGGCACCTTGCTTGGGTCACCTTTCAAATTTTCACAGCATGGCGAAGGGGGTGTCTGGATCAGCGAACTTTTCCCGCACTTGTCCGCTCATGCAGATCAACTGTGCGTAGTTCGTTCGATGCACACTGAGGGAAGCGCGCACGGCGAGGCTTTACTTCGGTTGCATACAGGTCAAGCCAATCTTGTTCGGCCGAGCGTCGGTGCGTGGGTCAGTTACGGCTTGGGCTGCGAGAGCGATAGCTTGCCAGCTTAC
This sequence comes from Planctomycetia bacterium, assembly GCA_031412515.1. Lineage (GTDB taxonomy): Bacteria > Planctomycetota > Planctomycetia > Pirellulales > Pirellulaceae > Aureliella. The sequence continues at coordinate 43,048 of JANODD010000130.1, forward strand.
ATCACGATTTCGCCTCCGCGTGGCCATGGCGGTGTTCAGAACTACGGCAGTGCCTTCTTGCCTTCGATTCATCAAGGGACCGCAATTGGATCCGCTGAGATACCGATCGCTAAAGCTCGCGTTTCGCATGTCGGGAACTCACGATTGGATCGCAGCACGCAGCGTCAACAACTGGACTTAATTCAATCGCTCAACCATGAACATCTGCGGGCTGCAGAGTCGGACCAGAGTATCGAAGGTTTAATTGCCAACTACGAGCTCGCGTTTCGCATGCAGTCGACGATCCCCCAAGTCATGAGTCTCGAAGACGAAACGCAAGAGACTCTCGATTTGTACGGTATCAATCGTGAACCCACCGACAACTTTGGTCGCCAGTGTTTACTGGCACGGAAATTTGCTGAATCCGGTGTGCGTTACATTCAAGTCTCAACTGACTACACGTGGGACCATCACAAGGGACTGACCAGTGGCATCGTCGGAGAGTCTGCGAAAGTAGACCGCCCTATCGCTGGACTGTTGTCCGATCTAGCTCGTCGCGGACTGCTCGAAGACACACTTGTTGTATGGGGTGCTGAATTTGGTCGTACGCCGATGGCCGAGAATGGCGATGGTAGAAATCACCACCCCAAAGCATTTACGATGTGGTTGGCCGGGGGTGGCGTTCGTGGTGGGATGACTTATGGCAGCACGGATGAATTTGGATATCGTCCAGTAGAAAGCCCAGTTCACATGCACGACCTTCACGCCTCGTTGCTGTACGCGCTAGGCATGGACCACAAGCGTCTAACCTATCGACACGCCGGCCGCGATTTTCGACTTACTGATGTGCATGGCAATGTTGTGAGCGAGCTTTGGTCATAGCAAGTGAGCCGTCGGCGTTAGCCGCGGGTGACCGAAGTGAATGACTCAACACAATCAAGTGACTACCTAATGCCAAACGATCCGCGGCAAACCGTGGCTGGAACACTTTTCATGGACGACCGCAACTCCGAGGCCCGCGGCTAGCGCCGTCGGCTCACAGAACCCGTCGGCTCACAGAACCCATCGGCTCACAGAACCCGACGGCTCACAGAACCCGCGGCTCACGACGGAGCCCGTAGGACTAGTGGAAATCCCAATCGTCCGAATGCGAGTCAGCAAGCTGGAAGCATACGCCACTAGCCACTTTCAGCTATACTTTATTCTGAACCGGATGCACTTGTACGACTGATTGCTTTGTTCGACGAGCCCCAATAATGACCAACCGAAGAACCTTTTTAGTCGCCTCCAGCTGCGGAATAGCGGGCCTGAAGTTCGGGGCAGCGGGTCGGTTGCAAGCCGATGATCAGACGGCTATTGCCGCGCAGCGGCCTACGAAATCCGGTGGACAGGCGAAGTCGGTGATATTGTTCTTCCTGTGCGGTGGCGCATCGCACGTTGACACTTGGGATATGAAGCCCGACGCCCCAATTGAATTTCGCGGACCGTTTAATTCCATTGCGACTTCGGCACAAGATATACGTCTATGCGAACACTTACCGATGCTCGCCAAGCAGGCACATCATTTGGCTGTCGTTCGTTCAGTATGCGGTACCGTCAACACCAATGATCATCATGCTGGTTATTACTATAACTTGACTGGGCATCGCGCCGACCCAACGTTCTTATCGCTGGGCAATGACCGTAGGCCATACTCGGACGACTGGCCGTACATGGGGACGGTCGTCGCATCGCGTCGCCCGATGCATGGGCAGCTGCCGAATGCAATTACATTGCCGCATAAGCCCAGCAAAGCACCGTACACTCGACCCGGTCAATTTGCAGCGAGAATAGGTGTTGAATTCGATCCGCTGTATGTCAATGGATCGACAACCGAGCCACTCAAGTTTCAGGCCCCTGCCCTTGTGCTCGCCGGTGACGTGACCACTGAACAACTACGCTCGCGACAGCAGTTGTTATCAAAGCTCGACGCGGCTCATCGCGAATTTGATCACAGCTCAGCAGAAAGGTTATGGAAGAACCATCAATCGCGGACGCTCGATCTGCTGATGTCCGCCAAAGCGACCGAAGCCTTCGATGTCAGTAGCGAGTCACAAGCCATGCGCGATCGCTATGGCACGGGTATCAATGCGATGAGTCTCTTGCTTGCACGGCGTTTGGCTGAAGCTGAAGTACCGTTCATTACCGTGTTTTGGAAAGAAGACGAGGCACTTGCTAAGAAGTGCGCCAGCGAAGGAGCTTGGGACACCCACGGCAATAATTTTACCTGTTTGAAAGAGAATCTGTTGCCTCAGTTTGATCAAGCCTTCTCAGCTTTGGTTGAAGACCTCGCTGGTCGAAATTTACTCGACCAAACATTATTGCTTGTGACCAGCGAAATGGGACGCAAACCTAAGATTGGCGACCCACGCTCTGGCGGAGCTGGAGGAGCGGGACGCGATCACTGGACGCATTGCCAGAGTGTTCTGATGGCTGGCGGTGGCATACGTGGCGGTCAAGTTTTCGGCTCAACCGATCGTTTTGGCGAATACGTCGCCGATCAGCCACTAACGCCCGCTGATGTTACTAAAACTGTATATCACGCAACTGGCATCAACGATTTGAAAGCCACCGACCCTCAAGGCCGCGTTTACAATTTGCTGGAAGAAGGCAACGCAATCTCGCAGCTGTTCTAAGTGGCAAAATCCAGTGAGTTGTCGGCGTTAGTTTTGATATTGCGAATATTGATTTGAGTGCCACCAATCGCTATCAGTTTGCGGCGTGGGTTCGCACACTATTTATCAATAATGTTCGCTCTGCTCGCCGACGTTACATGGGTGCAAAAAAACGCGATGTTTTTTGTGAGACTTCGCTTAGTGATCAAATGTCGGACAGTCCACTCGAGAAAGTCGAGTCGCTTGTCGATGCGGTAAAGCCGACCGATTGGTGTGTAGCGGAATGCGTTAAGCATTTCGTTTCCTGCGTTGGCATTTGTTTCGCTTATGCCAAACGCCACCCTAAGACTTGCCACGACCTAAAGTCTAAGGCTTTTGGAGCGCGGACGTCCTCGTCCGCTTGCGCCACTTGGCGACTATCTAATGCATCGCACTCGCTCATGTTGCCGATTAAGCCTTCGCTTGGGGTAATCAGCTATTTTTCAACTCGAAAGAAGCCACCCATGCCTCCCGTTCCGCCGCCCATTCCGCCGGCACCCATGCCGCCTGAGGGTGTGCTGAATTCAAGGTAATCAGATTCCAGTTGCTCTTTAGTCTGAACCGCGGAGAGCATTTGGTTGCGATCGAATTCTGTCGAGTAACTGTATTCGACGTCAAACGCCTTTTCACCAAATCTTTCAGACGGAACTTCAAGGTCCCAGCGAAGTATGCCACGAGGCTTGAGAAGACGGGCGTAGAGGCCATCGTTAGAAATCGGGTACTTCGGTTGGTTAAGCCGAACGGAGACATCGGTGGACTGGCCGGTAAACGGAAGGCGATCAAACAAACGCAATTGAACCGCTTCGCTTTTGAAATTGGCAACGACAAGTCGATAAGTAAAGCTCATGCGACGATTACCACCTTGCATCTCATCGGATTTGTCAAGTAATTCGCGGCGAGTGCGAACTTGTTGGTCCGCACCAAAACCAACGACGAGGTGTTGACCGCTGGCAATGGATGGAATCGGCGAGCGACCGATGAAGCGGTCATCGAGGTAAATCATCGCTGGTCCTTTGAGCAGACCGGTCGCACGGTTATTGGTCATTTCGGCTTCGCGATAGGCAAAGCTACTCAACAGCGGCGTAGCAACATGGTATAGCTTGGCTGGAAGCTTGGCATCGAAGACTTGGACCAGTTGTTGTTCGCGTCGCGATGGAAGGCTCACTGATGGCTCGATATTGTAAATCTGACTGGCAATGTCATCCGTCGCATCGTCGGCCAGTGTTTTCAGCTGGCTCGAATCGGCTTGTAATTCAATGTGCTGAATCTCGTTAGCAAGATTGTTGAGTTCAAAGTCGCGAGCAAAGTTGTCGGGCGCTGAGGACTGATTGGTGAATTGCGACTCCGTGGCTTGCAGGCGTTCGCGGAGCATCGTGGACTGCTTGGTGAAATCGTCGCCGGAAACTATGGTGCCAGCCTGATTGGTTGGGGCGGTGACGCTGACACGCAGTGGCGTCAGGGCAGGACCATTGGCGGAGATCGCGGGCGACGCGGTAGAGAGAGTAAGTTGGACTTGATTCCAATCTTCACCGCTCATTTGTTGCACCAATGCGCTGAAACGCAAGTCAAAGTTGGCTTGTCCGGTGACGCCTCGAACTGTGTACTGTGGATCCCATCCACAACCATTCACGAGGTAGCTCAGTTTGACAGTGCCCCCCTGCCCTCCCCTTGAGGCGATCTGTAATTTGGCTTCGTGCAAAGGCGCGACCGACTGTGTTCGAAGTTCGAGTTCTCGTTTTAGTAGTGCCTCTTGTTCGTTGAATCCTGCGATTTGTTGCTCTATTTCCAACTGAGCGTTACTGAGTTCAGCTTGCTTGTCCATCGAATAAGTTGAAAGCTCAGTCAGCGCCGTTGCGTTCAGTACACCACGGTTCAGGTCAGCATGGGTTGTGGTTGCCGTGAACTGCATCAGTTGATCGATGTATTCGATTTTTTTCTCCAGCAATTGCAATTTGCGAGTGTCGCGATCGCGCTGTTGTGCAAGCGTTGCGACTTTTTCTTTAAGCTCACGCAAGTCAGCGCGATTTGAATCTGTCGAGGCCTGGCGGATGACTCGAATACCGCGCACTTCAATCGTATCAGTGCTTTCCGCGAAGACACTTTCGGTGACCACGTTTTCAGGCATGCGACCGATATTGAGTTCACGGTCAACGGCGCCGACAGGGATATCTATTTCACGAGTGACTAAGGCTTGGCCGCGATACAAGGTTACTTTACGGATTGTGCCTGGAGTGTCTTGGGCGAATAGGGATGAAGGGAGAGTGGTCACCAAGAGCGCAAGGAGTAGGACTTGAATGTGCATCGAAGAACCTTCTGAAAGTTAATTGTTCGAAAGGGTTAAAAGTGATCCGGCCCCTCATCCCCCGGCCCCTTACTCCCCGGAGTACCGGGGCGAAGGGGAGCCAGGACGGCGCAGAAGCCTCAAGCCTTAAGCCTCAAGTCTGTTAGCCTCTGTTCAAGCGATCGAGTAACGCTTGCAGCTGCAACTGGACCGATGTGGGTGCTGAGACAACGATCAGACTTCGTTCGGCTCCGGGTTCACCGACGATGAAGTCGCTGATGACGCTACTTCCACCAGCGGATAACCAACTGTCGGGGTCGATGGTTGCCTGAAGCAATTTGCTGAGCGATTCAAAATCAAAGACTCTTTTGCCTGCGCGAACTCGAAGGACGAGCGGCGTGACGTCGTAGATACGTATGTTCGACAATGAATCGAGTTTTTGGAGCGAGGTGATCTCAAGTCGATTGGCGCGAATGGCGAAACCCATTTGCGTTTCATTGAAAAGGCAAGTGATTCGATCACCGAGTGGACCGGCAACGACGTCGCCAGCATTTTCGATTGCGGAATTTACATCTACACCTTCGATCGAAAGCTCGCCGCGATTTATCCAAACGGGCAAGCGACTCTTGAGAACCCTTCTTAGCTCGATGAGGCTTATACCATCCCAGTCGGTGTCATCGGGAACTTTTAAGGCTGCGATGATCCGAGCTTCTTGTTCAGCCGTCATGTACGGATCGCTTGGAATCGAAGCGATAGGACCGCCGGGTTTTGATTCGCCAAGCTGCGGAAGGCGAAGCGGTGTCAGCAATGGTGGTGTTGACGCCGATTTAACTGGGCTATTGGTAGGGCTGTTACTCAGCGGCTTCTTGACGATGTCGTGAGCAAAAGCCTTCGACGGCTTAGTGTTGCTTGGTGCGAAGGGATCAAGTGCTGCGAATGGATCCGGCTCTGGTGCAACGGTTTGTGCTAGCGCAAATTGCGGCAGTGTTGCAATGAAGCAGAGCGAAAGTGCAACACTTGCATCAACAAACACTCGACACTGATTGAGAAGACGTGGCATTTGCGTTGTCCTTGACTTTGGAACATTCCAAGGCCGAAGCACAATGCAACTCAGATGCCAGAGAGAAGCCAGAGAGAAGCCCGAGAGAAGCCCGAGAGAACTATGGGTAAACGTACCCTGCAGAGTCGTTTAACCGGATGAATTGACCGGTTAAACGAGTTAATTGAAAACAGACATCACATCAGGCTAGAACTTTAGTGAATCGGTCCAACAGATGTGACAATGGCTCCGTCAGGTAAGACCATTCCAGGACGGAGGTCAGAGCCTGGAGCTGATGGATTAACCGGAGCTGTATTGGCGTACCCTTGGACTCGATACGCCTGCGGCTGAGCGTAGTTATACGCTGGCGCTACATAAACATTGGCTACTGGCCGAGCCGAGTAATACTGAGGGGCATAGCTGCCGTAACCAGAATACCCGTAGCCGTTTCCATATCCGTATCCTCGACCATAGCCGAGCGAAAGACTGCTGTAGTCCAATCCGCCGTACCCACCGTATCCGCCATAACCGAGGCTGCTATATCCCAATCCCAAGCCGCCCAAGCCATAACCAAATCCACCTAACCCGCCGTATCCTCCATAACCCAAGCCGCCGTATCCACCGTACCCACCGTATCCACCATAGTGCGATCCGCCATGATGATACGTACCACCGGCCATTCCTCCATGATGCATTCCGCCGGTGTGGCCACCCATGTGCCCGCCTCCAACGTGCCCCCCGCCCATGTGTCCACCGCCTGCGTGACCACCACCGTGGTGCTGGCCAAAAGCACTGCTGGATGCAAACGTCAAGCTGGCCGCTAAAGCTAAGGCAATAAGAACTTGCCTACTTAAACCCTTCAACATCTCAAACTCCTTCGCATCGCTTCCGATGCGACTTAAAGACGACGACAACGGCAACTTCAACGGTGCAGCGCTTCGTGGTAACAATTACAAGCGAGCTAAGAATCAGAGCTCAGCGACTAAGAATTGACTTAGCTTCACGAGCCAGCAATGAAATCGCGGCTCCTACGAAAACGCGGGTGCGTGCCAAAAGTATTGTCGTCTCAGGTGGAAATGATACGCCGGAACTTTGGAAAGACAAATTTCTGATCGCGGCATTTCCAGCAGCGAAGCGGTTTTATGGTCGTTAATTGCACATAACAGGGTTAAATCGAAGAAACGGGGATTTTTGAGAATTTTAGGCTAGTGCTTCGTCCAGCTTTAATTTTGGGATCAACATCATTGAGCCGACGGCGCTAGCCGCGGGTGAACGAAGTGGTTGTCGTGCAAGATGAAAAGTTTGTCTAACGTTAATCTGTCGAGCGCAAATCGTTGGTCTAGATTGTTAGTAAGTTACGTTGAGTCAAGTACTTCGTTCACCCGCGGCTAACGCCGACGGCTCACATCCACGACCCCAAAATTAAAGTTGGATGAAGCACTAGTTTTCAACCTTACTAAATGGTTATGTGCCTTTAGCAGAAGTGGATTTGGAACAAGCTGGTTTTTCGCGTATAATAGAACTCCCGCCGCCGCGGTAAATTCCTCGGCACCCACCCCCTCAATTTTGAATGACTAGCAGCTCAATGCATTTGCTATTACCCAAAGTGCAAACATTTTTCGCAGCGTCTACACTCGCTGTGTGGTCAATTTGTTCAGCTCTCTCGTTTTCAGCAGACAGTTTTTCAGCAGACAATGTTGACGCCGTAGCCCAGCAAACTTTGACGAAGTATTGCAACGACTGCCACACCGGTGATAAAGCTGAGGGTGGAGTTCGCGTCGATTTTTTGACTGGCGATGGCAAGCTTGAAAGTCATATCGAATTGGTCGACAAGATCATCTTGGTACTTAAAGAACAGCAGATGCCTCCCGCCGATGCTGAGCAACCCGAAGATGCCGACCGTGTAAAGACAATTGAGTGGATCGAGCAACGACTCCGCGAGTTCGATTGCGGCACCGCCAGCCGACCTGGACGCGTGACCATGCGGCGGCTCAATAAGACAGAGTACAACAACACCGTTCGCGACTTGACCGGCTTAGACTTGCAATTGGCGAATGACTTCCCATCGGACGACGTAGGCAATGGCTTTGACAACATCGGTGATGTTTTGTCTTTACCGCCGATCCTGATGGAAAAGTACTTGAACGCGGCCAATCAAATCGCCAGTGCTGTCGTCAAAGACGAAGCAGCCTTGAGCAAAGTTTTCCCTCGAAAAGCAAGCGACGAAAAGAATCTCGAAGAAGTCGTCGAAGTGGCCCGCGAGAATGCGAGCCGCTTTGCAATGCGTGCCTTCAGACGACCTTTAGACACTGAAGAATCCGAGCGATTGTTTAACTTGATGCGTGTGGCTTGGGAAGCGAATGCGTCGAAGGAAGAGATCATTCAAGCGACGCTTACAGCAGTGTTGGCATCACCGCATTTTCTCTACCGCATTGAAGATGACAAGCCAGAGGATTTTGTCGATGGCATACGACCACTGAACGATTTCGAGTTGGCTTCAAGGTTGTCCTACTTTTTGTGGAGCAGCATGCCCGATGAACGACTGTTTCAGTTAGCTGGAGAAAAGAAACTCCATACAACTGAGCAGTTACATGCTGAAGTGGATCGAATGTTAGCCGATTCAAAATCGAAATCGCTGGTCGACAATTTTGCTGGCCAGTGGCTGCAGCTACGCGACTTGGAAGCCTTATCGCCCGACCCGGTTAAGTTCGCCGCGTTTGATGCAAAGCTGCGCAAGTCGATGCGCCGCGAGACGGAGTTGCTGTTCGCGAATATTTTGAAAGAGAACCGAAGCATTCTCGAATTGCTCAGTGCCGATTATTCGTTTGTCGACTCGCGATTGGCCAAGCACTACGGTATTGAAGGGATCAGCGGCGAAGAATTCCAACGAGTAGAGCTGAATGGAAAACGTCGTGGAATGTTGATGCACGGCAGTATCTTGTTGCTGACTTCGAATCCGACTCGCACCTCGCCAGTCAAACGTGGCAAATGGGTTTTGGAAAATCTGCTGGCTGAGCCGCCACCGCCGCCGCCGCCAAACGTTCCAGAACTAGGAGCCGCGGGTGTGGCGCTGGGAACGCTACGGCAACAGATGGAACAGCATCGCGAAAACCCAAATTGTGCGGTTTGCCACGTAAAAATGGATGCGGTAGGATTTGGATTGGAGAATTTTGATGCGATCGGATCTTGGCGCGAGGCCGATGGTTCGGAGAAAATCGATCCTTCAGGGACTTTGCCGGGTGGACGGAAGTTCAACGGACCATTGGATTTAGTTCAGATTTTAGTCGAAGATAAAAAGACGGAATTTAGTCGTTGCGTGACGACGAAAATGTTAACCTATGCACTTGGCCGGGGGCTGGGAGTCGCGGATCGCTGCACGGTCAGCTCCATCGTCAACAAGCTTTCGGAAGAAGAATATCGTTTTGCCACACTGGTCAAATCGATTGTGACCAGCCAGCCGTTCACTTTCCAAGAATCAGGGCGATAAATTATGTCGAATTTTCAAACCAAACTGTCTCGACGAACTGTTCTTCGCGGCTTAGGTGTTTCGCTCGCTCTGCCCTGGTTGGAAGCGACCGGAACGATTGCCAAGGCAGCGGTCGCGGCGCCAACTCCGACTCGCATGGCCTTCATTTTCGTTCCCAACGGTGTGAACCTGGAACACTGGACGCCTAAGTCAGAAGGTTATGGATTCGCATTGCCGGCGACCCTCGAACCGCTCGCGCCCGTGAAAGACGATCTGCTAGTCCTTTCTGGTTTGACCCATGATAAAGGTCGCGCGAACGGTGATGGAGCTGGCGATCATGCTCGCAGTGCCTCGGTGTTCTTGACTGGTTCACAGCCTCGCAAGACCGATGGGGAGAAAATTCGTTCGGGAATCTCGGTCGATCAGATGGCAGCCAAGGCTGTTGGACAACGAACGCGATTCTCGTCACTCGAGCTGGGCGTTGATCCAGGTCGTATGGCTGGCAACTGTGATTCGGGTTACAGCTGTGCCTACTCGTCGAACATCTCTTGGTCCTCTGAGTCGACTCCAGTTGGCAAAGAAGTCAATCCACGACTTGTGTTCGAGCGACTGTTTGCCAGCGGCAAGCCGAGCGAAGTCGATAAGAGTCAACAGCAGCGCGAGACACTGCAAAAAAGCGTGCTCGATTTTATTGCCGATGATGCCAAGCGTCTGCAATCAAAGCTCGGTCGCAACGATAATCGCAAGCTGGATGAGTACCTGACGGGCGTGCGTGAAATCGAACGCCGTGTTGGAACTCGCACTGCAAAGCCTGTCGATGTCGAAGTGGACTATGCGATTCCTGATGGCATCCCGGGGGGTTACCAAGAACACATGCGGATGATGTGCGACCTCATGGTGCTGGCGTTCCAAACCGATTCAACTCGCATAGCAACCATGATGTTTGCGAACGCGGGTGACAACAAGAACTACCGCATGATTGGTGTTCCAGATGGCCACCACGATTTGTCACACCATCAAAACGACGCGGAAAAACTAGCGAAAATTGCCAAGATCAATCGCTTCCAAGTTCAGCAGTTCAGTTACCTGCTGCAGAAGATGAAGTCAATTCGTGAAGGCGATCGGACGCTGCTCGATAACTCGATGATTGTCTACGGTAGCGGTCTAAGCGATGGCAATCGCCACAATCATGACAACTTGCCGATACTCTTGGCTGGGTCGGGTGGCGGAACGATCGAAACCGGCCGTCATGTTCGCTACGATTTGGAAACGCCTGTTTGTAATTTGTTCATGTCGATGCTAGATCGTATGGGAGTTGATACGCCGTTTATTGGTGACAGCACCGGACGACTGCAAGGGCTAAGTTTGTAGCGATAACTGGGAGACTAGACCGTGTTCGTAATTCGGAAAATTGCAATCGTTGGATGCCTGTGGTTGCAGTTATCCGTTCCCGCGTCGGCGCAAATAAAAGATGAGCCGTCGGAAGCACTGATCAAGCAACTCGATGACAAAGATGTCGAGAAGCGCCGCGATGCGACTTATGAACTTGTCAGACGCGGCGACCATAATGCGGCTGTCTTGGTAGCGCTCGGCAAAGCCACCGCGGACAGCGACGCGCAAATACAAGTTCAGGCACTCACAGGTCTAGCTCGGGCGGGAAAGAAATCTGAACCGATCATTCCCGAGCTGATCAAGTGCTTGGGTAATCGTGAGGATCAAGTTCGTTATCGCGCCGCCGCAGCCTTGGGTGCGATTGGCACCGCTTCCATCGAGCCGATTACGGCGTACTGGGAAAAAGCATCGAACTCATCGAAAATCGCTGCTGCTCAAGCCCTCGCCTTTATCGGTCCCGAAGCGAGCTCAACGATCAAGTTGTTATCGGATGCATTAGATGGTAAGGAAGGATTGCCACGGTATGCCGCTGAAGCCTTAGTTGCGATCTCGCCCCAAGACGAATCAACCATGCTAAGAATTGCCGAACACGCAGACGCGAAAGCACGCAAAGTTGGCATCAGTGCCTTAGCGGCGCTAAGTTCGCCGTCTGAAGCAGCCATCAAGAAACTGAAAACCGCAGCCGGTGATTCGGAGCCCAAAATACGTGAAACCGCAATCGTGGCGGTTGCAAAATCGAGTCTGCCTATAGATGAAAAATCGGACTTGGTCGAAGCAGCTTTGGTAGACACTGAAGCATCCGTTCGAGCCGCAGCCATCGTCGCGATGCGTAAAGCGAAATTGCCAGGGGCCGAATTTGCGCTGCGTATAGCGGCCAAATTGAAAAGCACGGAAGGCGAAGTAGCCAACGCTTTGATCAAAGCGATCGGAGCCCTTGGCAGCAATGCGGCTGGCACGTTACCAACCCTGCTTGAAGTCTTGGGCAAGGAAGGGATCGATCAGCAATTAGTTTCAGAGACACTGGCAAGCCTAGGCGCATCGGTTGTACCAGACTTGTTGGCCGCGATAGAAAAGCAACTGGCTAGCGAACCGATCTTGTCACAAGCCTTGGGTCTAATAGGTGAACCAGCCGTAGAAGCCCTGATGCGCGGCATGTCGAGCGATGTGGTGGTGGTTCGCTTGGCAGCGACCCGAGCAATCGGCGGAGTGCGACCACTTCACAAAAAACTGATTGACCAGTTGATGGCTGCCACCACCGACAAATCGGCTCTTGTGCGCGAGATCGCTGTCGAGTCCCTCATCAGTGCGGGGAATGAAGCGGAAGCTGCAAAAGAAACGATATTGAAGGCGACTGAAGATTCAGAACCGAAAGTACGCGCGGCTGCGATCAAGTCGCTAGCCACCTTCAAGTTCAATGAAGACCAAATGCAGTCTGGCTTTGAGCGAGGCTTGCGCGACGAATCGTCTGAGGTTCGAGCAGAAACATTGCAAACGCTCAGTGAACTACCCAAGCTAATCAAATCACGCTTGCCGCAACTGGTCGTTCTAGTGGGTGATGCGGATGCGAATGTTCGAGCGATGGCGATGCGAACAATCGGAAAACTGGATAAAAAGCAGACCGACGAATCCGTTGCAGCAGCCTGTGTCAAAGCTCTGGGAGATGAAGATCACGCAGTTCGTATTGCGGCGACTGAAACGGTGAAATCACTGGCGATTTCAGACACCGCGGTACTGGAAGCTTTGTCAAGCAACTTGATCGACGATCAAGCTTTACTGCGAGCGACGCTGGAGGCGGTAGCGGGTTTCGGCGAAAAGGCAGCGCCGATGATTCCTGCTATATCGCGTTTGGCGTCGCATGAGAAAGCTGAATTACGAGTGGCTGCGATCAACGCATTGGCTGGTATCGACAAAGATTCGCAACAACTGAGTGGTCGGCTCAGCGAAGCGCTAAACGATAAAGAATGGGAAGTCCGTCGGGTCGCTGGTGTGGCCCTTGGTAAGCTTGGTACGAGCGCTAAGAATGCAGTCCCCAAGTTGTTCCAGCTTTTGGCCAACGACGAAGATCGTGATTTTGCAAGTAGCGCCCTGAAAGAGATTAACACCGCACCGGTTGAAGCCATCCCTTTGTTTATGGAGAAGCTTGATTCGGAAGAACGTCGCACCGCCTTCTATGCCGTTTCTTTGCTCGGTAAGATTGGACCACCCGCTGCCGAAGCTCTTCCGAAATTGGAAGAGATGCTCGCCAAGCCCGGCGGCAATGCAGGTCGCTCCGATTTTCGAAAGAAATTTCTAGTCGAAGCCATCGCAGCCATCAAAGGCGAAGCCAAACCCGACGAGGACAAAAAGTAGTCAGCCGAGCAGAGGTAGCTGGTTTCGGGAGAAACCCGAGACACACCGATGACCTTTCTACTGCATCCGGTTTCTCACGAAACCAGCTACACTTTCATACCCGAAGAACGCATTGTTGGGATTATCAATTCATGAGAAGCTTCTTCATTCTTGGTTGCGTGTGCATCCTACTTGCACACCATGCCCGCGCAGCCGACTCGATCAAACTCCCTGCAATCAAGGACAACTCGATCGTTTTAGTCGACGGCGAATGGAGCGAGAACGCTGGGCAAAAAGCACGGATTCGAATCAAAGCCAATCAACATATTGTTGCGATGGCCTTCGATATGAAAGCAGTCCAAGGGAAGCTCGTCAAGAAAGCCACGTTGGTGTGCTTGCAAGGCGAGCAGCAGATTTCTGGCGTAACCATTTCAACCATCGCCACGCCATGGGATGAGAATCGTTCGAACGGCCTGACGTCTGGCGCTGCTGGAATTGACGATTGGGGATATCCCGGCGCCAGGTTTCCAGCAGTAATAGGTGGCAACGGTCATACGCTCATCTGCCATGTTCCTTCAGTACTCCGCGATGGAAGTTACTACTGGGAGATCTCACCCGACATCGTGCACGCGATGGCAATCGGCATAGCTCATGGTATCGCGATCCATGAAGACGACGCTGAAGTCGGACGCAATCCAACGATCTTCTCTCGCGAGCAATCAGGGAAGCAACCTTTCTTACTCGTAGAGTTTGATGACGCGACTGCGTCTGAGCCAAAGCCTAAGCCGCCAACTGAATTACATGTCGCCAGCAGCACCAGCACTTCCGCAACTTTGACTCTTCAGTCTGCGCAAGGGTTTGCTTATGAAGTTCTCGTCGATGGACAGCGACTCGGCCAACACAATGTCCCTTTGGTCTCAAAGAACGCCGGTCAAACCATCTACTTGAGAGACTTGCCAGCCTCAATCAAAGGCGACCAAGCGCATAAGATTCAGTTGGTAACGCTCAACCGACGCGGCGAACGTTCTGAGCCGGTTGAGATCAGCTCAAAGATCCTCGAGAGCTTGCCAATTGAAAAGCCGACCCTCTCCATTTGGCCCGCACGCACTCCAGCGATCGCCAATCTAGGTGTCATTCCACTGTCGGACAAATATGACATCGCGGGCAAAGCGATCAGTGATTTGCCCAGCGACTACCGGACTCACAACTCGCTGTACGACGGGCAAGTAGTTCATCTAAAAGCTGCCGCCGGAGAGGTCGTTGGATGTCAAGTTTTGCTTCGAGGCAAAGGGCAAGTGTCTATCAAAGCGAAGCTAGACGACGCAAAGTTTCGCGTCGATCTGTATCAAGCGTTGTACGTCCCAGCCAACGGTCGGCGCATTCCAGATCCCTTGGTAAAGTTGCCAAAAGCGATTCAGCTGAGCTCTGATGCCGATGAAGATATCGTCATCGATTTTTTCGTACCCTTTGACACATCGCCGGGCTTTCACAAGGGATCTCTTACGATTTCCGACGGCCGTGTCGTACCAATTGAGTTGCAAGTCTTGCCGTTCGCGTTGCCTAAGACAGTAACCTTCGCCTGCGAAATGAATGGTTATGGCTTGCCTGATCATGTTGACGACTACTTCGCTCTCCAACAAGTCGCTTACGACCATCGTGTTCACGCCAACATCTTGCACTACTCGCATAACACTGCCGCGGCCGGTTCTCGAAAGAGCAATCTTGATATGCGATTGCGTTCTGGCAAGCGGATGGACAATAAACGTTACGACGACATCCAGCCTAACGCGACGACAGCCTATTGGAACGACTTTGCCGAAGCCTTTGGTCCTCTACTAGACGGTTCGCTGTTCGAAAACGGGCATCGTGGCCCCATCTCGCCGCCTGGGTTTTATCTGACATTTCATGAAAGTTGGCCGCTAAAC
>JANODD010000131.1:0-2686 GCA_031412515.1 Planctomycetia bacterium
TTTCTTTGATCGATCGAAAGCGTCCGAACGCATAAACACCAGCATAAGAAGGATTCTTCAAGATGCTATTGACGCGACCATCAGTGAGCCGTCCCCAATGGAGTTTTCCAGCCCATGTGCCACCGTAGCTTCGTTTAGGAAAGTCCAGTTTTTCCTTAGCAAAACGCTGCACCACGCCGTACGCAGACCCGCACTGCTGAAAGTAATCGAATACCAGTTGGATTGCGGAACAAACCTGAGCATCGGGGTCTTTGACGATACAATTTAGTTCATCGAACACCAATCCTACTGGCAATGGAAATCTCAATTCGCCTTTTCGGGCCTAGTTAAGTTTATTGCCCTGCAGACGAGCGCGAATGAAATGCAACTCGGCCTGCGCCATTGTTCCCTTGAGCCCCAACAACAATCCATCATTAAAATCGCATGGATCATAAGTTCCATCCTCGTCAATGATCAATGTACCTGTGATGCCGCAGATTTCGATCAGTCGATGCCAGTCTGCGTTTGACCGCGCTAATCGCGAAGCTTCGATCGCAAGAACGGCTCCGGCTTTACCCAGTGAGACATCGGCGACCAAAGTCTTGAAGTCCTCACGCTCATTGGTTGATGTGCCTGACTTTCCCAAGTCGCCATCGAGAACAACGATTCTCGCTTGCGGCCAGCCCAGCGATCTGGCCAACTCCTGCAAAGCGTATTGCCGTTCAGTGCTCTCACGATGATTACGAACTTGCCCCATGCTCGATTGACGCAGATACACATAGGCGATCTTCTGGAGATGTGATTGAGTTATCTTGATGGATCTTTGATCGGTGGTTTGCATCGTAATCTTCCTTGATTGAGAATTGAGTTTGATTGAAAGAACTACTAGAGTTAGCGGCTTGATTGGGTTCGGTGGTTAACTTTTCAATTTCAGAAGCTGTCGTATTGCGAGTGCTCAAATGCGGCTGCAACATATTGGCAATGATCATTGCTAGATGTTGCTTGCGATCCTGTGTCAAGATGCGTGTGGCAGCGACTACCGGATTCCCTGACATAGCTGGCCCTCCTGTAAACAACATCAGCCAGTCCATCCTTAGATGACCGGCTGACGCTGGCCTGGTAATGACGATGGACAAGCCCAAAATCATGTCCATCAACAGGCAATAGACCACACATGAGCTAAGACTTTGAGATCGATTTGGAGACGGCTGCAACGAGCTTGTTTAGCTCGAGCAAAGACTCTAGTCGCAGTATCCGTGGCGGTACGCCCGCATCCTGGTAATGATCGTTGGAGTTAAGCGAGGTCCAATCTCTGCGAACGGAAAACGTTCCAGAGGGCGATCCCTTGAGCACCACACATTCCACCCCAAAAACGGTACGGAATTTGAGCACCAAGAATTGCTGTCTAAACATCGGATGAAACGGGTGGGTAATTTCCACATAACCCGAAGGCTGACTGCACAGAGGGGCCTTTACCTCTAACTGTCCCAACGGTGCGTGATCGCGTTGCACAAGCCGCACTCCGCCATGTACTGGAACCTATTCTGGAACGGCAATTCGCCGAACACAGCTACGGTTTCCGCCCTAATCGAGGCTGCAAAGATGCGCTTCGACGGGTCGACTCGCTAGTCCAACAAGGATATCGATTCACGGTGGATGTAGATCTGAAATCTTACTTCGATACCATCCCGCACAATCGGTTGCTTAGCGAACTACGCAAGTATGTCGCTGATACTCGTGTGCTGGATTTAGTAGAGAAGTTTCTTAAGGCAGAGATTCTTGACGGTAAAGAACACTGGGAACCTGAAAGTGGTGCGCCTCAGGGTGCGGTGATCAGCCCCTTGCTGAGTAACCTCTATCTCAATGAGTTGGACCACATGATGGCTGCTGCTGGTATCGAGATGACTCGATACGCAGACGACTTGGTGATTCAATGCAAGACTCTCGCAGAAGCCGAATTGGCCTTGGCCCAGGTGGCCGCGTGGACCGCTGAACGCGGACTTACGCTGCACCCAACCAAGACGAAAATCGTCGATGTCGAAGTCGACGGCTTTGAATTCCTTGGTTACCGCTTCATCAAGCATCGGCGATATCCTCGCAAGAAGAGCATGATGAAGTTCAAGGACACAATCCGTCACAAAACACGCCGCACGAACGGCCACAGCCTGAAAACGATCATCGTAGACCTCAACGCAAGCCTTCGAGGTTGGTACGAATACTTCAAGCACAGCTGGAAGACAACCTTCCATGGGCTCGACGGTTACATTCGCGGCCGACTTCGCAGCATCTTGCGTCAGCGCGCAGGCCGCAAAGGTCGTGGGCGAGGCCGCGATCATCAACGCTATCGCAACGCATTCTTCGCGGAACACGGGCTACTCAGCTTAGCAGAAACCCATGTTCGTGAATGTCAATCCTTGAAAAGGAAGCCACAAGCTTAACTATCGACTGGAGAGCCGGATGCGGGAGATCCGCCAGTCCGGTTCGGAGGGAGGGGAGTCGCACCTGCGACTTCCCTACCCCTATGGTAAATTGCTGGGCCTTTGGCCCGAAACTTCCAAAACTGCGCAACATCAAAACTAGCGGCGAAACTCAACGGAGTCGATGTTCATCAAGCCGCCTCGGTTCTTTTCGTTTTTGAAGACGAGGTAAACGTCATCGCGGCCGCTGGGTTCTTTCAAGTCGATGGTCTTTTCAGTGAACGCGTGCC
>JANODD010000132.1:0-17212 GCA_031412515.1 Planctomycetia bacterium
TCAAGTCCGTGGTGGCTAGGCTGGTGTACTTCAAAGGAACCGTTGGCGGTGGTAGGGGATTCTTGGCTTCAGGCAGGGCACTGCCCTGATCTTGCATGGCGATCACAGTTACTTTGTAAGAGCCCGGCCGCGCGCCGTCGCCAGGCTTGTCCGTCATGAGTTCGTAGCTGCCATCGGGTTTGAGTTCGCCGTAAGAAGATCCCTCTTCAGAAATAAAGTTGACTGTTCCCGACGATACGGGCTTTTCTTGGTATGTCACAACACCTTTCACGCTCACTAAGCCGGATCCTCCACAGCCTATGGTGACAAGCATTCCGCTGAACAAGAACAAACGCAGAATTACAGAGTTAGTCATTTGCAACCTAATGTAAAAACGGGACAAAGAACGAGTTGTTGATCTCTAAGCGAGCAAGCACTAACGAACATGGCAATTGTCGCTAGAGCTGTAAGATATTAGACACGCGAAGCGGGGCATGGTGCAGCGTGCGCTACCGTCATGCATCCGCTCTAAATTCGCGAGAGTCTTTCGGTTTGTCATTCACCTTAGGCTCTATTTCTAAACCATAAAATAGTGCACATTCGCTCCTAAGCTGTGAATTGATGATAGTCGCCTTTCGCTCCGCAAAATAGCGTCCGCATTCGCTGGCTGCAGTTTGCGCTACTTTCGCGGAGCGAAAGGCGACTTTCGAAAAAAAGCCTAACGCAATTCGCGTACTACTGATCCAAATTGACTACATTGCCATCGGATATGGTCGACAGGTTTTGCAGCAGAATTAACGGAGTCGACTTCGATAGAAATTGCACGCTACCGTCACAAAACGCAAACATCGCACCACCTGTGTGATTGCTAGTGAACGGCGTTTCATTGGTGAAGTACGATCCTGTGTAGCCTATGGGATAGGTCACTATTTTGTGATCGATGAACAGCCATCCCCTGGTTGCGCTAGCAGGATAAGCATAGTAGCCCCAAGTCCAGGGCTGGATTCCACCCCAACTACGAGATACTAGCGTTCGACCAATCGCGGATGACGTTTCGCCAAGAAGTATTGAGTTGCTGGAACCGTCAGTGATACTTGCGAACTTGGTCTTGCTTTCCGGAAACATCACTCCAGATTTACTATACCATTGATGACGTCCCTGCGTTCCTTGTATTAGCGCCACGGTTGCTGAACCGCCATTGGCGCGATAATGGAGCGCGCCTTGGAAACTAGCTCTGATTGCAGGATCCGTCGTAGACCAAGCATCCGGGCTTTGAGTCCCCAACTCTGAGCTTGGACAGACAAAGGTAGGAATGGGACTGTCAAATACTGGATCCGCTCCATTGTTGGGCGCTGACGTCAAACGCCAAGGCATGATCCAATCTAAGGCCGGATACGACACGCCACTCACGGTTGTGTTAAAGCCCGTGGTCATTGAATCGATTCGGTTTCTAAGGTTCCCTTGTTCAAAAAAAGGAAAGACTTTTCCTGGCCAACCAATGACGTATCGAGACCCCGAACCTTCTTGTCCGCCAGACGGAAACGTCCGAAACGTATCGTGGTGATTGTGAAAGGCAAGAGCCAGTTGCTTGAGGTTGTTAGAGCACTGCATGCGTCTGGCAGCCTCTCGAGCCGCTTGTACCGCCGGCAACAGCAACCCCACCAGAATACCAATGATCGCAATCACGACCAACAATTCCACTAACGTAAAACCTACGCGCAGATACCTTGTTTTCATAGTACATCTCCAAAAAATGCAAAAATCACGACAACAAGAAATAGTAGTATCGCAAAACCCGTGGAGAGGGTCGGGTGAGAGTCAGCGTGTCAATATAACGGTCTCAATCATGAGCGTCAACATTTTTTTTGCACGTGTATTTCCCCAGTGCTTAATGGCGGCATTCGCTCAGTTATTCGTTTAATAAAGGTTGATTTAAACGAATATATGTTTATCCCCAATCATTCAGCTCCCAAGGAAACGCTCTCCTATGCTGCACACCACCGACCTTGTGTCGGTGGTGAACTGACTAATCAGCTAATCAGCCAATCGACTTAAACCAAAGCCCGACCGACTCTACCTGCATATCCCCCATTGACCTCGCGTCGATGGATAAATGATCTTCATGACCATAAGGCAAACTAGATACCGGGCTATCGCTCTCGCAATTGACAATCGCAGGCTGTACGATACATGCATTGGGACTGCGAGGCTCAGCCAATCTATTCCAACGCCTACCCTATAAAAACTAACTGCGATCATCCCGCCAAGCTGGTATGTTATGAACCATTTCTCGCCAATGAGTTCCTTATTTGGTCCGTGTTCTGATCTGGTTCACGTCGGATCACGCAGGTGGTTCTTGCAGACGGGTTTGGCAGGTGTAGCCGGTCTGTCCTTGCCTTCATTGCTTCAAGCAAAGGAGCAGATGAAATTAGCCGGCAAGCCCACCAATAAAAAATCAGTCATCCTGCTTTGGCTTTCTGGAGGTCCGAGCCACATCGACATGTGGGATCCCAAGCCCGACGCGCCTCGCGAAATTCGTGGACCGTTTCAATCCATTCCCACATCGGTTCCAGGTATTCGCTTCTGCGAGCACCTTCCCTTGCAAGCGAGCGTGATGCACAAGTTGACGGTGCTTCGTGGCGTCGACTGCAAGGCGAGCAATCACACACCTATCACCATGCAAGCTGGCAACGCGCTCGCTCGACGCACGGACAATGGGCGCGATGGCGACGGTTATCCGTCGATGGGTTCGATTGCTGCCCAGTTTCGTGGTCCGAATGCCCCTGGGATGCCGCCCTTTGTTGCGCTGGCTGATAGCATGAAAGCCGACATCTGGGGCCAAGGTTTCCTCAGCTCTGAATTTGCACCGGTCCAAGGATCGACCATCGCAGGACGGTTCAGTCTGCCAAAGGGTTTGCAACTCGAGCGACTGCAAGATCGATTTCAGCTGAAGGCCCAGTTAGATCGATTTCGCCAAGATCTCGATTTGAACGACAGCATGGCTCGTATGGATCAGTACACTCAGCAAGCGATGGAAATGGTGTCGTCTGGCAAAGCCGAGCAAGCGTTTAAACTGGACGATGAATCTCCTTCGTTGCGAGACAAGTATGGTCGTGATTCGCTAGGCGAGAAGGCTTTGCTTGCTCGTCGCTTGGTCGAGGCAGGGGTGACCTTCACAGTTGTCAGTGGTCGTTGGGGATATTTTGATCATCACGGGGACAATGTGCCGCCCTGGGGAGGTATTGAAAAAGGGCTGAAGCCAATCCTGCCTCGGATCGACGTTGTTCTGCATACGTTGATTCATGATCTCGAGGAGCGAGGTTTACTCGATTCAACGCTTGTGCTCATGTTAGGTGAGTTTGGTCGTAGTCCGGTCATGACCAAAGATGCCGGACGTGAACATTGGGTGAACTGCATGTCCATGTTGATTTCCGGCGGTGGTTTGAAGCATGGTCAAGTGATCGGCAGCACCGATGCGCGCGGTTACGAAATTGCATCGCGACCTGTAAGTCCATCCGACTTGGCTGCAACGGTTTTCAAATTCTTAGAAATCGACTTAGCCTCCAACTGGATATCGCCACAGGGACGACCCACCCCAATCGTCACTGAATCCGGAAAGCCCATCCACGATTTGTTCTCGTGATTGTCGCCTTTCGCTCCGCGAATGTAGCGGATGACGGCTTTACTTTCGCGGAGCGAATGGCGACGTTGGAGCAACTAATGACTGAATCTAATCGACTCGTTGAATTGTTTGATCCCAAGGCGAATTTATCGATCAGCGAACATTTTCGTCCGCATTGGTCGCAGGCTGGGGCGATTGTCTTCATCACTTTTCGAACTGCCGATTCGATTCCCCAAGAAGTCCTTGATCGCTGGGAACGTGAAAAACATGATTGGATGCGACAACATAATTTCCCGATCGATCGGCATTGGTCAGAGGTACTGCCAACACTTGATCCTCCGATAAGGGATAAGTTCAAAAAAGAATTCAATCGTTGTCGCGAAGACTTCTTGGATACCTGTCAGGGTGACTGCGTTCTTCGTAAGCCGGAACTCGCCGAGATCGTAGTGACTCGCTACTGCATTTCGACGGCGAGCGCTATCGAATGGGTGATTTTATCGTGATGCCTAATCCTGTTCACCTCTTGGCCTCGTTCCCATCCGAGGACGCTATGATCACACAGTGCGATTCGTGGACACATTACTCCGCTTTGGAAAATCAATCTTGCTCTTAAGCAAAAAGGTAAGTTTTGGCAGCAAGAACCGTTTGACTATTTAGTTCGCAGTCCTGAGCAATACGAATATCTTCGCAAGTATATTCGGGACAACGGTACAAAAGCTAAGTTGCCAAAAAACGATTATATGTACCGGCAGTATGGATAGTCGCCTTTCGCTTCGCGAAAGTAGCGGATGACGGCGCTACTTTCGCGGAGCGAAAGGCGACGATGGCCAACTGCAGTTTGTCGCATCATAAGCCCAGAATCGCCCGAATTAAGGCCCCATCTGATGCCACTTAGGTTGAAATCGTAACCTGCTTCGATTTAAATTCTTCTGGCGACTTCTTGTCACTCTATGGAGCCTTTCATGTCGGAAAAATCGCGGGGCGGTCGTTTTAAAAATAGTCGCCAACGGCGTCGAATCAAGAATCGCTTTTTAGGGTTCGAGCAACTCGAAGTTAGACGGCTGCTTACGGTCGAGATTGAACCTAACGCGACGCCGGCGACGGCGACCGCTTTTACCGCAAACGACACGATCGAAGGCAAGGTACTAAACGTCGCTGATGTCGACTACTTCAAAATCAATGTGCCCTATGGCTCACGCCTAACGGTCAATACGACCAACATTCGCGACGCTCGATTTGATCCTACCCTTCCGCCTCCGGTTGAGATTATTGACGGGGGTGGCAATCTCCTGGCAAGCTCTGACGATGGTCGCGATGCGATCTTCACCGCTAACAAAACAGCGGACTACTTCGTGCGCATGGATTCATCCAACGCGTATGGAACGGTAGCGGTCTTCAAGTTTTTAAAAATCGACTTGGCCTTAAACCGGATGATGCCGCAGCGACGCCCCCCACTCCAATCGTTACCGAATCCGGCAAACCCATCCAGGAATTGTTCTCGTGATTAATTGACATCTCAAAATTATTGTTTTGCGGCCCCCAAAGGTCGAAGAACCAGATCGTCGCCATTCGCTCCGCGAAAGTAGCGCCGTCATCCGCTACTTTCGCGGAGCGAAAGGCGACGATGGCTGAAACCGCCTGTCCCATAAGCGCCCTCGAGCATCTAACACTTCACCTTCTTCGCCAATCTGCGACTATTGATGAGTGATAATCATGAACATCGTCCGATCGCCCTATAGCACTGTCCATCCATCGGGTGTTGCAATGGTATACTGCAGGCTAAAATTTGACATATTTCGCCACTTAGTGAGCGTACAATTTTGAAATCAATTGACTGGCAAGAGCTTTCTCCAAACTATTGGCTTGGCGAGATCGAAACTCCGACACATGTGCAAAGTCTGGTTAGGTTTCTCTCCGATCAGGGAACATTTCATTTCCCAACCTTGGGAAACGGTCTATTTCCGGCAGCCAACGCGGATGGCGTGGAATTTCAAAAGACAGGTTATAGATATGTGTGGTTAAGAGACAATGTTCTGATTGCGCACGCCCATTTCCAAGTAGGTCAGTTTGAGATCGCGAGTCAGTGCGTAGTCACACTTTGGAGGTTTTTTGAAAAACACCGCTCGAAGCTGCGCAGGATTTTGAATGGCTCGCTCGACGTTCGTGACCCCATGAATCGACCCCACATAAGATTTGATGGAGAACGGCTAGTTGAACTTGAAGAAAAATGGGCGCATGCACAAAACGATGCATTGGGATATTTGTTGTGGTTTACAAGTCTGTTAGTGCGTGATAGCGTACTTTCAGTGGATCAAATTGATTGGGACTTGTTGGCTGAGTTTGTCGCTTACCTTCGATTTATTGAATATTGGGAAGACGAAGATAGTGGCCATTGGGAAGAAGTGCGTAAGGTAGCCGCGTCAAGTATCGGAGTAGTGGTTGCAGCATTTCGAGTACTGGAGGAAGTAGTACTAGCTATGCCACAGGTCGGAACTCGAATGTCCAAGGCGCTGGGACAGGATGCACGAGTGTATATCGCCGAAATGCTCGCACGAGGCGAAGACGCATTGCGCGCGATCCTACCGATGGAATGCAATCAACATGAGAGTTGGAAACGCCGTGAAACGGACGCTGCACTTTTATTTCTTTGCTATCCGCTTAGAGTTGTAAGCACAGAACTGGAATCCAAGATATTGTCTGACGTTAATTCGAAACTGAAGGGGGCTTTTGGAATACGTAGGTACATTGGCGATTCTTATTGGTGCGCAAACTACAAGAAGCTTATCGATGCGGATCGCCGCACGGCAGATTTCAGCGACAACCTTGCCAGTCGGGATCGTTTTTTGTTGGCAGGGGGCGAAGCGCAATGGTGCATCTTCGACCCGGTCATTTCTTGTTACTGGGGACAACTAATTATCGACGGAAGTTCTACCGAGTCGACATCGGTTTATTTTGAAAAGCAAAAGGAACACCTTCGTCGAAGCCTTTGTCAACTGACTCGACTCAGTCACACCTCTGTCGCATACCGTTGCCCGGAATCCTACTACTGCGATGAAGGTAATTGGGTTCCAAATGATATAACTCCGTTGTTGTGGACTCAGGCTAATCTGATGCAGTCGTTGCATCTCTTTGAAAAAGTAGTGGCTAGGATGGGGACTGGGCTGTCGGAAAGTCGTGAACAAACGCAGTAGCGGAAGCCGTCAAGGCTTTCGGGAGTTGATATTGCGGGCCAAAGTTGCATGCACGAAATGCTTGACGCATTCCGCTACCGACTTTTCGCCATACCAGATGGGGACGTAAAGGTGCAGAAGGTTTAATACAGGCTATACGAGTGCTTCGCAGCCGACTCTGGTTTGCCTATCTAGGTTTTGTTGCCCTTGGTTTGCTCGGAAGATCAAAACCCAGCTTAGCAATCTGTACTTTGCCGGTTTTATTCCCATCTAGATTTGGCTTATCTAGATCTACTGTTATTACAACACCAGCAATCAGTTTGAACTCTGGGGAAAGAGGCGGATTGTCGCGATTGCCATCCGAATCCCAGAGTTTCCAACGTGGCGAATTGAGATCAATTGCAACAGTTTCCCAAGTTTCATTTTTCCCCAGAGCTTTGCAAAGTACGTCAGAATTGATGTTGCTCTCGACGTAACTCCAGTGCCGAAGGTTTTCATCAATTAAACGAATGCTTATGCATAAGTTCCCACCGTCGAAATTGTCGTCCAATCTCCGTGCGAGGAAAAACAACTTGTCTTGATTTGCGGTACGCTTACGAGGAGTCAGATTTTGGGGGTGTATGGCTACGTTCGGTGGCCATTTGCTTCGAGACGTGAATTCAATAGTTAGAACAGGAAGACCATGGAGTTTTTCAACCTTTGCCCTTATCCAACTACCGTCCGCATCCGCCCATAACTTCGATATGGGATTATTTACAACGCCTCGCGTTTGACTTCCCTTGCTCATCACGAAATCTTGCAAGAGGCTGGATTCAGGTACCGGATGTTGATTGTAAATGCAATTAAGCCCGCTGAACGTATGCACGTGTGCCGGATTTACGAGGTGGGGATCCGTTATTGGGCTGGACGCACTGTCAGGATTCGAGGATCCAAGCAACTTAGAACTTTGCTCTTGAACTCGGAGATTTACGGGAAGAACTTTTCCTTGGCCGAGTTCTTCCGTTGTAATATTGCCTCTCGGCTTGGCAACGTCTTCAGCAGCGCGGGACGCTAAAACCGGTACCGCGCAGGTATTTGATTCTCCGGTGGATGCGGCGACTGTCGCATGCTGCGTGTAATAGTCTCTTGGGTAACCTTCGTTGAGGGCTAGGCGTTCTAGGATAAGAGTAACGAACTGCTCAGGCGATTTCTGATCGAGTTCGATAAAGCCACAAGTAGGGCTGAGGCCGTCAGCCGTCGCATAATCGAATCGGCAAGGCATCACAAGTTTGCCATTCTGGTTGGTCAGCAGCCCGTAGATATGGACCCACTCCCATCCGGTCCATAGCTTCGCATCGTAATGCGGGCATAGGACAGGAACAATAAGATCTGATTCCTCGCCATAGAGCTTCGGCAATTTGATTCCAAGATTGTAGACAGCGAACTCGGACTGGTGGTATTCGTCGAAGAGGATCTTGTCGGGTCCGAATCGCGCTGCAAGTAAGTCGGCGGTCGTTTTCACAAAAGACCGTTTCTCACTAGCGAAAGAGAATGCGATGCGAAAGCGTTTTTCGGGCATGATGTGGTCAGCCAGTGGTAGATCTGCAGTGGTTCCGACAGTTTAGAGAATTCGTTTGTCTGGAGCAAGTTTTTGTCACCGTCTAATTGTAATTGACCGGATGTGCTGTGTCGCGACAACGTGTTCGACATGAAAAGAGACTCGCTTGGGCTAGGCAGCAGAATTCTCATCGATCTCTGCTACTTTGAAATGAATTGTCGCTAAACTGAGGCTCTGTAAAGCACCAATCAATTCAAGTTTCCAGCGATGTGTCGCGGTGAATAAACCAACCAGTTCCGATACAAATTTTAGATCGACAGAGCCCAGCCGCGATTCATTGAAAAGTTTCTGGATGGGGTGTGCAGGGCTTGCGATTCTAGTGCATCTGCCGGCATTGGGCATTTCTACATTTCTGTCCAACTACAGTGAATGGAGTGTTAGTTGGTTACTAACCGATGAACCGTTCAGCCAAGTATATTGGCAATGCATGAGAGCGGTAATGAGTTTTTCAGGCATCGCGTTGACACCTAGCTTTGTCATTGCCTGCATCGTTCCAATTCTCTATTGGCGTGGACATCTGGCTCAGCGGTTTTTAATCTCCGTTGTCATTGCGATCACGGTGCTGAACATTGTCGGCAACATTGAGCCTTTCTATCCAAGGCGATTAAAAGCGAACTGGAGACTGCTCTCGATGCTCGTAGCGTGCTGGATCGCTCTTCCAATCCTTTTTCTTTGGACGCCGATCAAAACCCGTTCCTTGCGATTGATTGTCGCGTCGGGCGTCATGTTGCTAACCTTGTGCCTGAGCGTCCTCCATATGTGCCAAGCCCAACCGAACGCATTTTTTCTGGGTTGGATGTCTCTTTATGCGGCCGCATTTGGTTACGCATTGCTCCGCCGCAACTGGGGCGCATTGCAATGGCTGAGGCGCGCACGCGGGCTGAAGATATCGAAACCACTTCGACTCGCACTCTCTTTGAACTGATGGCGGTAAGCGGATTGGCATGCAGTGCGGCTTCGTTTTGGGCTACTCGCCTCGATATGAATGCGGTAATTTTGTTCGCGACCGCCGCTGTCTTTGGTCTAGTCATGGCCTTTACCTCGATGGTCTTGATTCGGTTTACTTTGGAAGCGGGTGTTTATCGCATTCCAAAGTTACTGGTCATTTGGGCGGCGATTGCCATGACATTTCACGCAAATGTGTTGATCGTCATGCTCATTGACCTGTCGCGATACGGATCTGCGTTTGTACAAGCACAACCACTTTTCACGGTGTCGAACGTCATCTTGGCCGGAGCGGTGGTTGCAAGTCTAATTTACATTCTGATGACTCTTCTGATCGGATGTTGGCTCCGCTGGTGCGGCTGGCGGATTGAGCGAGCACCTACTGCTTTGGTCCCGGACGTACGAAGCTTCCATGAACTCGAGTAAAGCCCTCCTGAGGATGTTCGATCTGTTCGGGCCATACGGTTGGGTGTACCTATAACTTGACGCGTTGGGATCAGTGTCGATTCTCCCTTGGGACGAGTCGTTAGGCGAGCCAAACCAAAGTCGGCAAAGGCAATGCAATCAACGGCGAGGCTAATCCTTGTCGTCAAGCCGCAGCGTCTGCACAGTCTTTCTACACAGCAAAGTCTGCCAATTGCCTAAGGGCAATGGGACTGAGATCCCGCAGGCTCGGCGTGCACGAATTAAAAATTCTTAAAAAATCGTGAATTTTGCGACAGATATTCTTTGTATGTAGCCTTTCTTGAGTGATGGGCGTCCCATTTCCAAGTTTCGAGTTATACAATAGCTACCGCACGGTGATGAAAGAATTTCAGGAGAGACTGCCATGAATCGAGATTGCTATGCCGTTGCAAGCTTGCGTTGCCGATGGTGCATGCTGTTCATTTTGATAGCTGGCGGAGTTCTTTCGAGTAAACATGTAGTTGCCCAAACAGGCGACTCCAAGCGTTTGACGTCGGAATTGGAAGAATTGCAAACGATCAAAAAGTCGTTTGAATCCATCTGTAGCGCAGAGACTCAAAAGCTGGAAAAGGCATTCGATGATCTTGTGGCCATAGCCGATGGCTCGACTCAAATTCCCTACCTTGATCGTCAGTCTATCGTAGCGGATCTCAGGCAAGCTCGCAAAGAATTTGAGAAACGCGGTAGATTTGCCAAGATCCCGGCGATGCAAGGACACTACGAGGCGTTTGTTCTTGCCATTTTGACCAGCTACCAAAGACTTATGCAAAAGTATCAACGTGTCTTGACTGTCTTGCCGAAGGTCGATTTGAGGCGAGACGAATTTGCGAAAGAAATCGATGATGTGACTGCGAGAGTCGTCAAATACGATTCTTTGAAGAAGGGAACTGTTTTTGCCGGGCTACGAGAGGATTTCAATTGGGGGCCCGTGAAGGGCTTTGTTGAATATGAAGATGCGATTCGCTTAAAGCGGATAAAGAACGGTCGTGTGGAAGCCGAGATTCGACTGAAAATCACGGAACGTAATGGTACTCTCATTGCCGGCCGCTTACATCAAGGCGGATTCGTCGCCGACATCGCAGGCACCTACGACGGTGTCAACTTGAACATTAAAACGGTTCGCTTAATAAAGGGTAATCCACGTTACTTTGAATATTCCGGCAAGCTTGTTGGGCAAATCGGCATATTAGACTTAGTTGGGGTTAAGGCCAACAGTGTAGGCACGACAGGGAGAGTAGTCTTGGAACTCCAGTAAGGTATGCGTTTCGGCGTGAAGTTCTTCCGGTCTCAATCACCACCGAATAATCAGTTCATTTTCCTTTGCCAGGTAGCTCGGCCTGGTTTTCAGGCCTTTTCGCAACGCTGTAAAGCACTTTTCGTAATAGGTTAGCTGGTTTCGTGAGAAACCGGATCTATTAGAGAGGTGACCGGTCCGCCCCAGTTTCTAACGAAACCAGCTATATTTGCTTCCCAGAGATGCTTCACAGAGTTGGCCTTCTCGCCAGCGATACTGATACATGATTGACGAACGATGCCCTGATCGTGAATATCATTTTGTTAATTCGCTGGTCTAGCGTCTTGCGGTGTTTGACCAATCGAAACTCACGGTGCGCCTCAGAGGGCATGTGAACCGCTTTGAGTTCGTTCATCGCCGCCATGCGAGCCAAATTGAGAGCATCGTCATGGTCGGTTTTGCGTTTGACGTTGGACCACTTCCGAGCATCGTCATTAGTCGAGCAGACAAGTGTCATGAGCGCCAAATTGGTGACCAAGTTATTGATCCAGCCCGATGGTCCACAGGCTTCCATGACGACTAAGTCCACTTTGTGTTTCTTGTAGACTGAAGTCAAAAAATGTGGTCGGTAGTAGCGGTAAGGAATTTATGCTTACGCCTTTCGTGTCAAAAAGCGGCACATCGACTTGAATTTACCGAGGTCGAGAGCGAGAATTTCCTGGTTAGTTTCCGATTGGTTTTGGAGTTGGAGCAATTGTGACGTGGTTGCTGACGGCAACCCAAGATCACGGGAACGAGTCGGCAGATTTTATTTGAATGACGCCCACCCCAATGCCAGGACTTACATGCATTCTTTCGGCTGCAGAAATCCAGGACCAGTAATGAAAGCAACTGTTTCAATGACCGACAACATTGGCGCGAGTCATTTCACTATACCGAGCAAACGGTCGGTCCTCAGGCGAAAAGCCAATATTGCTCACTCGCAGGCAAAACGGAGTCAATGTGGATCTACGGCCGTACTGAACACTGAGCGTGCTTAATGCAACTACCTCGTCACGAATTCGAACAGTTCATCAAGCTACACCCGGCGCTCATGTGGTTCGTGAACATGCGCCTCAAGGTGACTCCCAATACGATCAGTACACCTAGAGAGTTTGCCGCCTCTTCACTGGAAATCAGGGGCAAGGTCCGAGATGCTTTGAACACCAACCTTGATTTGATCGAGGCTTTTGTCGCTGAAAACCCCGTCCATCTGTCGGATGCAGAACTCGCTATCGTTCATTCGTGGCGGAATTTGGTGGCAGGGAAGTTCTATGTTATTCGTGAATTGAAGAAATACACTGTGTTTCTTTCTGCGACCTCGCCGGCCATTGCCTACGGCGTCCACGCATTGTCTCAACCGTTTGAAAGCCTGATCGGGCCAAACTTGCCGGTGCTGACGGAAACGGTTCTATTCCCCATCAACAACATGATCGTCTATGATGGCCTGTTGAGCAGGTCTAATATTTCGTTCGGCGCCGGCGTAAAGCGACAACTCAACGAGTTTTTTAGCGAAGCCAAGGAACGCTACGGGATCGTGACATCGCTGCCCATGTCGGCGACGCCCTTGCCTCCAAAAGCACCAAAAGCCAAGCCAAGTCCAAAGCAACCTGCGAAAGCAAAAACGGACGAGTCTTTCGAAGCTATCATCGGATTAATCGATCAGTTTTGCAAAGACCATCTGAATCAAGAATACGCCGAACTCTGCCGCAAGCTGGCTGAAAAACTAGCTCGTAAACGACCATCGCCATTGACCGCTGGTAAGCCGAACACATGGGCTTGTGGCATTTTGCGCACGATTGGATGGGTAAATTTTCTGGATGACCGCAGTCAAACGCCGCACATGAAACTAACGGCCATTGATAAGGCGCTGGGCGTCGGCGAAAGCACAGGACAAGGAAAGTCCAAGTTGATCCGCAAGACGTTGAAAATTAGGCAGATGGACCCCGCGTGGACGCTTCCTAGCAAAATAAGCCAAAATCCGATGGCGTGGATGATTCAAGTAAATGGTTTCTATTTGGATGCTCGGACCTTGAAGCGCGAGATCCAGGAAGAAGCATTTCGAAGGGGACTGATCCCCTACGTCCCCGAAAGACCGCAACCGCAAAGCGAACATGACGAAGACGAATAGGCCGACGCCGAACAAGTTAGAATTGCAAAGCATGGAATTCGAGCAAGACGATCCGCCCTCAGCGAAGTAGGCTTAGCGGGGCATTCGGCGATTTTCGGGACATCGGAGTCGCGGCAATCTTTGTCAGTAGCATTTTCGCATTTCTATTTGAGTCCACCTTAATCGTTTACCTGAGCCTGTTTGTTTGACTATTCAGTATTGGAACAACAATCTTTTTGAAAAGACAATCTTCAGTAAACCATTAGACATGAGATGGCATTAGTCGCATCGTCTCATTGAGGATCATTGCATCCTCTCTGCTTGCAATCAACATGATCTTTGACCGAGAATGCTCTATTGCGATGTCGACATCGGGACTCATACTCGAATTGCGGTCGCAATCGAGGTTTAGTCCGAGGCATTCCAGGCCCTCGCAGATGTTGGCGCGCAGTCCGGCCGAATTTTCTCCCACTCCGGCGGTGAATACGAGGGCATCAACCCCACCGAGCGTGACCGCCAAGGCTCCGATACTCGCACGGACGCGGTCCGCGAACAAATCGAGCGCTAGTCGTGCCCGTTCGTGCCCCGCTCGAGCAGCAACCTCAAGCTGTCGAACATCGGAAGAAATGCCGGATACACCCAATAATCCCGATTCATGATTGAGGATGTGTTGAAGAGCTTCCTGTGTCATCCCTCGCCGTTGTTGCACGTCGAGCAGGATGCCCGGATCCAGTGAACCGGGGCGCGTTCCCATCATCAACCCGTCGAGCGGCGTGAAGCCCATCGTGGTGGCAATCGCTTGACCATTGGAGACTGCGGAGGCCGAACAACCATTGCCGAGATGACAGATGACCAAACGCAAATCGTGGAGCGGCCGACCAAGCAGCTCGGCTGTACGCTGCATACAGTAGGCGTGACTGATTCCGTGGAAGCCAAACCGTCGCACTCCCCAGTCGGTGAACCACTCGTAAGGCAACGGATAGATAAAAGCCTTTGGAGGCAACGATACGAAAAACGCGGTGTCGAACACGGCTACCTGCGGCACGCCAGGTAATGCGGCTTCTGCGGCTGCGATGGCCGTCAGCGCGGGTGGATTGTGCAGCGGCGCCAGCCCGGCTAATTCCGCAATCGCTCGCCGAACCGAATCGTCAATGATGACGCTATTCCGGAACAATGTTCCGCCGTGGACCACCCGATGCCCAACGGCAATGATCGGCGGAACGAAAGCGGCAGTCGCGAAGAAGGTTTCCTTCATTGCGTGTATAGCAAGGGCGACTGCTTCGTCATGAGTCTGAACTGCCACGGGGCGGTTTAATTCAGCGAACGAGGGACCGCGAAGACGCAATTCGGCACCGCCATGCTCTTCTGCACCCCAGTCCACAATCCCACGACAAATACTTTCGCCAGAATCAATTGCAAAGAGTGCAAACTTAAGGCTGCTCGAACCGGCATTAATGACCAGAATGCTTCCAGGCATGTTTACTCCTGGACCGAGTCTTTGCTGCTGCGCCACTTCCAGTTGCGAATCGCCGGCATGTCTTCGCCATACTCGGCAATGTACAGCTTGTGCTCGATCAGCTTGTCACGCACAGCTTGTTTCGCATAAGCGGCCTGTGCCCCCAGGCTTGGCACGCGGTCGATCACGTCGGAGACAAGATGGAAACGGTCAAGGTCGTTTAGTACCACCATATCAAAAGGGGTGGTTGTCGTGCCTTCTTCTTTGTAACCTCGGACGTGCAGGTTCTTATGATTATTGCGACGGTAGGTAAGTCGATGGATCAACCATGGATAGCCATGGAACGCGAAGATGATCGGTTTATTCGTGGTGAAGAGCGTGTCGAAGTCGCGGTCGCTCAGACCGTGCGGGTGCTCGCTATTCGGTTGTAGCTTCATCAAGTTGACCACGTTGATGACTCGTACCTTGAGGTCAGGAAAGTATCCACGCAGTAGTTCGACGGCGGCGAGGGTTTCCAAAGTCGGCACATCGCCGCAACAGGCCATGACTACGTCCGGCTCAGCACCTTGATCGTTGCTGGCCCACTCCCACATACCGATGCCGGCAGTGCAGTGTTTGATTGCCTGGTCCATGTTCAGCCACTGCGGAGCTGGTTGTTTTCCAGCCACAATCACATTGACATAATTTCTACTCCGCAGGCAGTGATCGGTCACGCATAGGAGCGTGTTGGCATCAGGTGGTAGGTAGACGCGAATGATCTCGGCCTTTTTGTTGACCACATGGTCGATGAACCCAGGATCTTGATGGCTGAAGCCATTATGGTCCTGCCTCCAAACATGCGAGGTGAGCAAGTAGTTGAGCGATGCGATTGGCCGCCGCCACGGGATTTTCCGCGTGACCTTCAGCCACTTCGCATGTTGATTGAACATCGAGTCGATGATGTGAATGAAGGCTTCATAGCACGAGAAGAAGCCATGACGTCCGGTGAGCAGATAGCCTTCGAGCCAGCCCTGGCATTGGTGCTCACTGAGCATTTCCATGATGCGACCATCGGGCGCGACGTGGTCATCGCTGGAGATAATGTCCGCCACAGAGTTGCGATTGCTGACCTCAAAGACCGCGTTCCAGCGGTTCGACGCAGTCTCGTCGGGGCTGAAGACTCGGAAGTTTTTAGTATCGGTGTTGAGTTTGAGCACGTCGCGAATGAATTGGCCTTGCAGGCGAGTGGACTCCGCATCGATCGCCCCAGGTTGAGTCACGTCAACGGCGTAGTTGCGAAAATCAGGCAATCGCAGGTCCTGCAGTAGGATGCCACCGTTGGCGTGAGGGTTCGCTCCCATGCGCCGCGTACCCTGCGGAGCCAATTCGGCTAGATTAGCAAAAAGTTTACCGGACGCATCGAACAGCTCCTCTGGGCGATAGCTCTTCATCCAGTCTTCGAGGATGCGGACGTGATCCGGGTGAGACATGTCACCCATCGGTACTTGATGCGACCGCGAAGTTCCGGTGACCTGCTTGCCGTCCACATACTGTGGCCCAGTCCAACCTTTGGGAGTTCGCAAGATGATCATCGGCCAACGTGGGCGTTGCGTAAATCCATTCGTCCGAGCGTCTCTTTGAATCCGTTTAATTTCAGCAATGACTTGATCAAGCGCTTCAGCCATAAGCTGGTGCATCGTTTCCGGGTCATCGCCCTCGACGAAGTAAGGAATGTAGCCATAACCGCGAAAGAGTTGATCCAGTTCTTCGTGGCTAATTCGAGCAAGGACCGTCGGACCGGCAATTTTGTAGCCGTTCAAATGCAAGATCGGCAGCACCGCGCCATCATGCACCGGATTGAGAAACTTGTTCGAGTGCCAACTGGTTGCGAGCGGTCCGGTTTCGGCCTCACCGTCACCGACCACGCAAGCGACGATAAGATCAGGGTTGTCGAACGCCGCGCCGAAAGCATGTGACAGGGCATAACCCAGTTCGCCGCCTTCGTGGATCGAACCGGGCGTTTCCGGCGCGACATGACTGGGAATGCCACCAGGAAACGAGAACTGCTTGAACAGCCGCTGCATGCCGGCTTCATCTTGCGTGATGTGGTGATAAATCTCAGTGTAACTTCCTTCGAGATACGTGTTCGCCACAAGCCCCGGTCCACCATGACCAGGGCCTGCGATGTAAAGCATGTTAAGTTCATGCTCCTGAATCATGCGATTCAAATGGACGTAGATAAAATTTAATCCCGGCGTCGTCCCCCAATGCCCCAGAAGTCGCGGTTTCACATGTTCCAGTTTGAGCGGCTCGCGTAACAACGGATTGTCCCACAAATAAATCTGTCCGACTGACAAATAATTCGCGGCTCGCCAATAGGCGTCCATTTTTCGACGGAGGTCGGCGGCGAGAGGAAGCGTCATAATACAGTTGTCCCTATTTCCATTTTTCCACACACGGTCATTCACTTGGTATCGACTCACACTTCATCGCATTCGTCCGATGCCGTTGTGCCTTTGGCAAATTTCTCGACGTTCAAAGTAGACGCCTTCGCTCGCACTGGCAAACCAGCGGCACACAAAACCAACCCAACGCACGCAAATTCCGGATGAACCA
>JANODD010000133.1:0-14955 GCA_031412515.1 Planctomycetia bacterium
CGAGTGGATTAGAGCTGGGAGGAGTCATTTGACAGGAGATCACCTACTTCGTTTCACTGGCCTTTTCTCAGGTAGCATCCGGATTCCCGGATGCTACCTGAGAAAGCCAGTGGCACACTAAAACCAGACCATAGCACATCCTAAAATTAAATCTGGACAAAGCACTAGGTGACTTGCAAGTGAGTTTGACGAGCTCGCTTTGTAGACGGTAAACGGGTGCTTTGCTGTCGCCGCGAGTTACCTAGCGGGTTCAGCGGGCGGGGACACCCGCGCTCCGAAAAACCGGTCAACTAT
The DNA here is from genome assembly GCA_031412515.1 of Planctomycetia bacterium. Lineage (GTDB taxonomy): Bacteria > Planctomycetota > Planctomycetia > Pirellulales > Pirellulaceae > Aureliella. Next base: position 295 of record JANODD010000133.1, read on the forward strand.
TTTGCTTATGCGACACAGGAACAATTGCTATAAACTCAACAGTCTCCCGCTTTCTAGGGATTAAACGATTTTGCCCCTCAGTCAAGCTCGAATTGTTTCAAGTAGTTTTTGCGTTCTTCAGAATCGGCGGGCATTGGCTGCTCGGATTTTACCAATAGGTGCTTGCCAACGACCAACGCATCCATGTCAGTCATCATAAAGCAACGATAAGCGTCCAGTGGCGTGCACACAATCGGCTCACTGCGAACGTTAAAGCTCGTGTTGATCATCACAGCGCAACCGGTCAATTGATGAAAGCGAGTCAGCAACTGATGGACGAGCGGATTGCGAACTCGATCAATCGTTTGAACGCGAGCCGAGTAGTCGACATGCGTTACGGCCGGAATATCTGAGCGAGGTACGTTTAGTTTTTCGATACCAAACATTGAGTTCGTTTCTTCGGTCGCCAAGCGGCGTTCTGCGCGAAAAGGCGCAACCAGCAACATGTATGGGCTGTCTTCCTGTGGACGCATTTCGAAATACTGGTCCACATATTCTTGCAAAACTATCGGAGCAAAGGGACGAAATGATTCGCGAAATTTGATCTTCAGATTCATGACGGATTGCATTCGCGGGCTACGAGCATCGGCAAGTATGCTGCGGGCACCCAGCGCGCGTGGGCCAAACTCCATCCGACCCTGAAACCAACCAACTACTTTTTCCGAAGCGATCAACTTTGCAACCGTATCGCAAAGTTGTTCATTGCAGGTAAAACTCTGGAAAACTGATTCTTGTTGCGTGAGTACCGAACTGATATCGTTGTCAGAGTATTCAGGACCAAGGAACGAACCATGCTGCTTGTCGGGTTGGCTTTCGCGTTGGCTGCCGGGCGACTGACAAATTCGAGGCCGGTCAAGCAATTGATTCCAAATAAATAATGCGGTACCCAGTGCCCCTCCAGCGTCCCCTGCCGCCGGTTGAATCCAGACGTTCTCAAATGGCCCTTCTCGCAGAATGCGGCCATTTCCGACGCAGTTGAGCGCTACTCCGCCAGCCAACACAAGATTTTTCGAACCTGTCAATCGATTTGCATGACGAGCCATCCGCAACATGACCTCTTCAGTGACGGCTTGCACGGACGCAGCCAAATCCATTTCACGTTGAGTGACCAACGATTCGGACGGACGCGGTGCACCACCAAACAAACGATGGAACTTCGGTCCCGTCATGGTGAGACCTTGACAGTAATTAAAGTAACTCATATCCATTCGCATCGAACCGTCAGGCTTCAAGTCGATCAGATGTTCGAGGATCAGATCTTTGTGTTTGGGCTCGCCATACGGAGCCAAACCCATGAGCTTGTATTCGCCGCTGTTGACGCGAAACCCTGTGTAGTAGGTGAACGCGGAGTACAACAAGCCCAGTGAATGCGGAAAGCGAATCTCTTCGTGCAACTTTAGCTTATTGCTTTGACCGTGACCGATGCATGTCGTCGACCACTCGCCGACACCGTCGAGCGTCAGTATGGCTGCGTCTTCAAAAGGCGACGGGAAGAATGCACTGGCCGCATGTGACTGATGATGGTCGAGAAAAACAATGCGACGCTTATAGTCTGGCAGGCCCGCATGAATCTCGCGAGGGACATGAAGTTTCTGTTTCAGCCACAGCGGCATCGCTTGACGAAATGATCGATAACCAACTGGTGCAAAAGCCAGATAGGTTTCAATCAGCCGTTCGAACTTTGTCAATGGTTTATCGTAAAACCCAACGTAGTCTAGATCTTTAGAAGTGACCCCAGCTTGTTGCAAACAGAAGTCGATTGCATGTGTGGGAAAATTATGGTCGTGCTTCTTGCGCGTAAAACGCTCTTCCTGCGCCGCAGCAACGATTTGACCATCAACAACCAAAGCCGCTGCGGAGTCATGATAGAACGCAGAGATACCCAAGATTATAGTCATGGCAGGATTTACTTAGGGTACGCGTTATTCACTCGAAGTGAGTAGCCGGAAGCTTTACCGAAGTTGAAGTTAGGTGGTTTCAACGTGAATGATCTCTAACCCAGCGACTCGTGAGAACTCGCCTAGATTCGTCGTCATTACAGCGTAGCCGTGTTTTCGCGCTGTTGCTGCAATCCAGAGAGCCTGATAGCCAATCGAAGTCCCCATCTGCTTCAATTCCGCGGAAAGTTCGGCATGGATTCGAGCTACAGGAAGTTCAATTCCCAATATCGGAAACTGCGTGAGAATGGCTTCGACAAATATGCTCCTTTTTTCTCGCCGAATGTCGGAGTCCGCTCGATGCACGCCAACCAGCATTTCCGATGCAGTAGCCACTGAAATAAATGCCGGTCGGTCGAGTTCTATTAGCATTTCCTCAATGGAACCACGACGCCGTTCCCAAAGAATGAAAACCCCAGTGTCGACTACGACGCCCATGGGTCAATATCTTCCTTGAAGCTCTCTCGAATGGTTTCAATGTCTTGCGCGAATGCCTCACAATCGTCACCGAATGACGGAAGCGACGACATGATAGACGCAAACTGTTTCGTGGAAACGGATTTTTGTACTGGTACAATCTGGGCTATCGCATACTCACCGTCCCCGAGTTCTATCGTAACTTGGTCGCGTGCGACATGTCGAAAAAGCTTCGCCCAGTCGATTTCGGGATCAGAAATATCTTGTTTTTCCACGCAAACCTCCCTCACTGCATCGACGCCGTATTTCATTATTATACGCGAGGCGAGCATTAAAATCACTCGCTAACTTCCCGTTCGGTTTCACTTGTCTGCGTACCACCATCGTCCGAACGGTACTTGTCCAGCTTGCGGTATAACGTCCGAGCGCCGATAGCCAATATGCGAGCGGCTTCTTCGCGATTTCCGGCGGTCATCTTCAGTGTGTCTTCAATGGCCCAGCGTTCTATCTCGTCCATCGTTCTACCAAGCAACGAAGGGCGGTTGCCTGTTTCAGCGGTCCCCGTGGCAAGTACTGGCTTTTCAGGATGTTCAGCCATCAGTTTCTGATCGCCGTCTTCCATCAACTCAGGCGGCAAATCATCCAAGTCGAAGACACCATCGGTATCCAGCACAACCATCGTTTCAACAAAGTTTCGCAACTGACGAATATTGCCGGGCCAGTTGTAACCATAGAACCGTCGAGTCACCGCAGGCGCAAAGCTACCTTGTCCCTTTCCATGCCGCCGCAAGAACATCTTTCGAAAGTGATCCATCAGCGGCACGATATCTTCCAAACGCTCACGAAGCGGTGGCAAGTGAACCGTGACAACTTTCAATCGATAGTACAAATCGTTGCGAAACACCCCCTGCTCGACTAATTCTTCAAGCGGTCGGTTGGTTGCACTCAGCAAGCGGACGTTGACTTTGATCGACTTGTTATCGCCGACGCGTGTGATCTGATTTTCTTCGAGCACTCGCAGCAACTTGATCTGCGTGCTCATCGGCATGTCGCCGACTTCGTCGAGAAACAATGTTCCACCGTTCGCGAACTCGAACGCCCCCATGCGATCACTGACTGCGTCGGTATAAGCCCCTTTGACGTGACCGAACAACTCGCTTTCGACGAGGTTTTCAGAAACGGCTCTGACGTTCAATGCCTTGATACGCTTGTTCTTGCGAGGACTGTTTTGATGGATGGCTTGCGCAATCATCTCTTTGCCCGTACCGCTCTCACCAGTAATCAGTACGGTAGCGTCAGTCGGCGCGATGCGTTTGATGCGTTCGATCACGTCGAGCATCTTGGGGCTGGCGAAGACGATCCCTTCGAAGCCAAATTTTTCGTCCAGACGTTGGCGAAGCTCTGTGTTGGTCTGCTTCAACTGGACCGCTTCAATCGCTTTGGCCGTAACTGCACGTAAACGTCCCGGCGTGATCGGCTTTTCGAGAAAATTAAAGGCCCCTTCCTGCATCGCTTCGACCGCTTTGGGAACCGTCGCGTGGCCGGTGACCATAACGACTTCGCAATCCGGCAACGCTTGTTTGGCTTTTTGCAGAACCTGCATTCCGTCGAAATCGTTCATTACCAAGTCGGTCACGACGACGTTGTAAGTGTTCTGATCGATCTGCGCCGAACCTTCGGGGCCGCTGGTAGCGACAGTGCAGCGGTACCCGACTCGCTCGAGGCTCTCCGTCATCGCGCGTGCATGAGCCCGGTCGTTGTCAACAATCAGTATGGAAAACTGCTTCGGATCGAACGATCGCTCGGCGTCCAAAGTAGGATTAGTTTCACTCATAGACGGTTTTTAAATGAAAAGTAGTTCAAAATGGCGATTATTTGCGAGCCGAAGAACAGGGGCTGAACACAAACTCCACTGGTGATATAGTAGCGTCCCAAACAGTTATCGAGCACCGCCCCTCCGCAAATCTTTGATCGAGGCCCGTTATGACGTTATGCAGCCGCGGCGTCCGAGGCGCAACCACCGTCACCGAAAACTCCCGCGAAGCGATTCTCAATGCGACTCGTCAGATGCTCGCGCTGCTGATTCGCCGCAATCAGATCAAATCTGAGGACATTGCCAGTGCTATTTTCACTGTTACGAAGGATTTGAACGCCGAGTTCCCTGCTTTAGCGGCGCGACAGTTGGGCTGGATCGAAGTGCCCCTACTTTGCGGCTACGAAATCGAAGTCCCCGGTTCGCTACCGCTCTGTGTGCGTGTTCTAGTTCACTGGAACACCGAGCTTGCCCAGAGCGACATCCAGCATATTTATATTCACGACGCAGTCCGCCTCCGCCCCGATCTATCAAAACTGCCGCCCGTCGATTGGACGGAGTTGGAAGAGTGGATCGGGGAGAATTTGGGGCGAAAGTAAGTTGCGCTCTCTCGGGCGGTTCTTAAAAGTGTTCGTGGGCTACGGATATGATAGATTGGGTGGGCACTACCCTTCACATGAGGCCTGCTTAGGAGACAGCTCAGATGCCAATCGCGGTTGAATTTGATGATGCTTATCACCGCAGCCGGTTTGTCACCAAACCAGCTACGAATTCTTCGGTCATGCTGTAGCTGGTTTCGTAAGAAACAGGTTGAATTTGATGATGCTTATAACCGCTGCCGGTTTGTCACCAAACCAGCTACGAATTCCGAAAGACCGTGTCTAAGCAGAGGTCTGTGGGACGAAGCGATGTTGAGCTGAACCGAGAACAGCACAGCTAGCGTGCTGTTGGCAAAGATGCTCCAGTTGTGCAGCGTCTTGAATAACGCCCATCCCTAGACCTTCGACGGTTTCTGGCTTGAGATGTGAAACGAGATAAACGTGATAGTTTTTCGTTGCCTCAAGGATGACTGCCGCTGCTAGGGCATCATCAGAAGTTTCGTGGGAAAGTTTTCGAGCGATCGCTGCCGGTGAATTATGCACATTGCGAAGTTTCTGCAGGCCTGGACCAGGGCCTTTGGTAATGTCAGTGCAGAGAACGATCGAGCCGCCGGGTGCAACGAGTTGTTTAGCGGTATGCAAGGCACGGGCGAGGTTTTCCCACGACTGCTGAGACTGACGGCCTTCGAGCAATGCGATGACCAACTGAGTGGGTTGATCGTCGACCCGCCAAGCCATCGCCATGCGTTGTTGCGATTCATGCTCGACGGAGTTGGTGCTACCCGCGATGACACATGCGACTGAGTCGTCTGCGGCTGGTACAGCTTGAATGGTCGCCATCATGCCAACCCACCATGCGGCTTGATCAGCCCAAGCGGTCAGTTTCTCGTGCTCATCGACAGCATCCAATTTGTTGAGCGCATAAAACTGGCCTCGAGTCGCTCGATTCGAGAGCAGCGGGAACACGGTGTAGGCGCCCATGTAATCCAGCGTCGAGTTTCCTCGGGCACAGGTAATTGGCAAGATTACATCAGCATCGACGACCGTCCGATTGATGTAAATCGGATCGGAATCTTCGTTCGCAGCCACGTATGCGACTTTGGTTTCATCGTCGGCGTCGTGCAATTCGATCACGACTTCGTCGCCCAAGATTGGCGCCAACGACTTGCGGAGCAACTCAGCGTCGTCCGCTTCATGCCCCGCTAGCACCACGACCAGTTGGTCAGGCGTAACGCCTTTTTCCAGCAAGTAACTCACACAGGCAATCGTCAGTTCAGCCATACTTGGTAACAGCGGATCGACGACTACGGCCACGCGATCTCCTTCGATGATCGCTTTTTCAATGGCTGGAAAATCGATTGGGTTGGCGAGTGCTGCCCGGACATCCTTGGCCAAATCTTGGCTTGCTGGCAACCCGCAGTCCTCCCACGACCGGAATTCCCCGTCGTAGTTAAACTGCCATTTTGCCGAGACTCCGAAGCGTATTTCAACTTTTTGCATGCAACACCAACACGAGAAACCAGAATTTGCGTTCACAACGCACAACTATCGCGCCACAGGGGCACTTTTGCAAGTAGCAAAAACCCAAATGGAAGTTGTCGTGTTATCCATCGGAACGAGATGCCCCCGGGTTCCAGACAAGATCGCTCTCCCAAATTGTACAGTTTGCCTCTATAATCCCGAGCTTTACAGGAAGTAGCCTAGGCTATGTTTAAATAGTCGCCTTTCGCTCCGCGAAAGTAGCGTTGACGCACGCCACTTTCGCGGAGCGAAAGGCGACTCTACCAGAGCTTTGCAAGCAAAGCTAATCCGAACCAATCGGCAAGCTGGAAGCATACCCCACTAAATACAGGAGTCATTCCGGTGACCAGTGCCCCAACAACCGCCAAGATCGAACCCGCGACCACCAAGCAGACCGCGATTCGCGTTTACAACACGTTAACTCGCCAGAAAGAGCCTTTCAAAACGTTGGTACCGGGCAAAGTCGGAATGTACCTTTGCGGTCCAACCGTTTACGCGGAGGCTCATATCGGTCACATGGTCGGGCCGGTGATCTTTGACACGATCAAGCGTTACTTGGTCTACAGTGGTTATGAAGTCACGCTGGTTGTGAACATCACCGATGTCGACGACAAATTGATCGCATCCAGTCGCAAGCGTGGGATTACGATGTCCCAAGTTGCTACTGAGATGACGATGGACTACTTGGCCAATCTTCAGTCGCTGGGCGTAAATCAGATCGATCACTTGCCGCGTGCGACCGATTACATGGATGAGATCATCGAGTTCGTCGACGAGCTGATCCAAAAGGGCTTTGCTTATGCCAGTGGCGGCGACGTGTTCTTTGATGTGACGCGTGATCCAAGTTACGGCCAACTGAGCAATCGCACGGCGGATAGTCAGCAGGGCGAAGGTGGCGACGCAGCTTCGAAGAAACGATCATCGGGCGACTTTGCGTTGTGGAAGTCAGCCAAAGAAGGCGAACCAGCTTGGGACAGTCCCTGGGGAAAAGGCCGTCCTGGTTGGCACATTGAATGTTCAGCAATGAGCCGCAGTATTCTTGGCAAGACTTTTGACATTCACGGCGGCGGTTTGGATTTGGTGTTCCCACATCATGAAAATGAGCTAGCTCAAAGTCGTTGCTGCCACGGCGCTCCGATGGTCAGCTACTGGATGCATAACGGACTGATGAAGCGCGAAGCAGGCGCCGGTAAACTCGGCGGCAAGAGCGACCGCGCGGCAGCACCTGAACCTTCTGAATCTGAAGCTGCGGGCAAGATCAGTCGGAGTAAAGGTGCCGGCGGATTGGCGAAGTTGATCGACGCGCAAACCGGTGAGCGCATTCGATTCTTCTTGTTGCGATCGCACTATCGATCCACCAACGTCTTTGGCGATGAAGGGCTCGAAGAAGCTGGTCAAGCACTCAACGCTTTCTATCGTTTGATTCAACGCTTTGATCGTATCACTTGCGAAGCTTTTTATGCGCAGGCTGGAAAGTCTGGCGATACCGAAGAGCTGACCTATGCGAAGTCACGGGCCGATGGCGATGCAATGTTGGCGGGCGTTGGAAGTGAAGGCCTGCTGGCGGAGATTGCGAAGCTGCGAACGTCGTTCCTGGAAAAGATGGATGACGATTTCAATACGGGCGGCGCGGTCAGCGATCTGTTTGAAATGTCGCGAGCTCTGAACCGATTCGTCGACCAGAATTTTCTGGAAGACTCGAAGAAGCGCACGGCCGAGAACATCGACACATGGCGGACGGGCATGCGAGTGCTTCGTGAACTGGGTGCGATCCTTGGACTGTTTGTCAAAGCACCGAAGAAAGTCGGCGGTGGCGATACGCAACTTGTCGATGGCTTGATGGGACTGCTGATCGAGTTGCGAGCCAACGCGCGAAAGAATAAAGATTTTGCGACTTCCGATTTGATTCGCGACGGTTTGCTCAAGCACAGCATTACCCTTCAGGACTTGAAGGAAGGAACTACCTGGGAGAAAGCCTAGTGGCACGGGAGTGTCGCACAATTGTCTCAATTGTTGCAGCCACGATTGAGACAATCGTGCGACAATAAGCGGACGAGCCGTCCGCGGTCCTAAATTCGCACCAGTGCATTTAGTACAAACGAACTGAAGATCGAGAGCGTCAAGAGGACAATTCCGCCAGCCAGTGCCCGTTTGGGTCCGAGATAGCACAGTGACAAACCGATGGAAAATTCAATCGTGGTCAGCAGTATTAACATCCACATCTTGCTCTCGAGATTTCCTAGAACGAAGTAAATCGTGGGAAAGAAAGCTGGCAAGCCGGTCAGTAGAGGGGATGCAATCAAGTTTCGCCCAAGACTAAAAATCCACATCGGTCGCAAAAGCCATAGGAATGGAGCGAACTGAAGCAACGCTGTCCAAGCGATCCAGGAACGCATCCGTGGATAATGGACCGCAAGCCAAATACCGCCACCTAAAACTGTAGTTTGCAGTAACCAGCAAGCGATCTGCATCGAGGTCAGCCGAGCGGTCGATATAAAAACAGCGACTAGGGTCATGATCACCAAGATGTGCCAAACACTAAAACGCAAACGTTGTGTTGCGACCTGTGATTGAACGCGTCGCGAGAAATGTAGCCCGATGAGCAACAGGAATAATAGAACATCAGCGATTAAAATCCCCAGTCCAATCCAGCCTATAACGGGCGCTGAGCGACTTTGATTTGCTCCGGTCCAGTCATAGAACTCAGGAATGAACCAGCCGGTTGAGATTGCGACGAGTGCGAGCGTCCGCGCCAGCCATCGAATGACGACTTCGTCGCTTTGATTTGTGATCGTTGTTTCATGATTCGCCAAAGTAAGCGTCTCGGCAAGGATTTCGGAATTGTTGCGATTAGCGTGAAGGCCCCCGCGAGTTTATCTCGCGGGTGAATAAGTTTGCAAAGCTAGACACTTCTTGTACCGCGGCTGCAATTTAACTTGTGCCCGCCGCTTGAGCGGCGGGCACAAGTTAAATTGCAAGCGCGGACAAGGAACTTTTTCTAGCTTGCCAAACTACGTTTCCTGCCAGACGAGCTGGCAGGGGAACAATTTGAATTCACGGTGAGGTGGCGCTCAACGAGAAGTGTCCGTTTATTTGGCGTTTTCACCAGCTACCAATTAGGATAGCAGCATCCAACACGCGGTGACGGTCGTACTGAATCTGAGTGCGAGGTTTCGCAACGAGAACCGATAGAAATGTGGATGCCATGCAGAGAAAGACTAAACACGGATTTACTCTAGTCGAGCTGCTGGTTGTGATCGCCGTTATTGGGATATTGGTCGGTTTGCTGCTTCCGGCGGTTCAAGCGGCTCGTTCGGCGGCGCGGAGGATCAGTTGCGATAACAACCTAAAACAACTTGGGATTGGTTTGCACAACTACGAATCGGCCGTGCGAAGAATGCCGCCTGGCTACATTTACAAACCGGGGGCGCAAGGCAATCTTGCTGGATTTGGTTGGGGAGCGATGCTGCTACCTTATCTTGAACAAAGCCCCATCCACTCGCAAGTTAATTTTAACGTGCCGGTTTTCAGTTCGCAAAACGCGGTGATTCGCGAGATGCACATTCCGTTGTTTATCTGCCCAGAGGATACGGTTTCGGGTACGAGTTTTGTCGAAATGGGAAGCGAAAAGTACGCTATGGCGAGCTACGTGGCATCATTCGGTCCGCCTGATCTTGATGATACGCAAGAGAAGCGCGACGGGCTGTTCAGTCGCAACGGGGGGACTCGTTTTGCAGAAATTTTCGACGGACTTTCCCATACGCTTGCATGTGGCGAGCGTCAGAACGGTCCTTTCAGAAAAGGTGGAGTTCACGGTCCGCATTTCTCGTATGAGACGACCTGGATCGGCGCTGTGCGCGAGATTACTGATCCCACCGACGATCATGGTCACATGGTGTTGTTTCAAACTGGGAACACACCCAACAGCGAGTACTCAGATGATCGCGATGTCTCGGCGCCACACGTCGGTTATGCCAATTTTCTATTTAGCGATGGCTCGGTACGATTGATCGTTGAAGAAATCGATTTCAAGGTATATCAGAGCTTATCAACGAAAGCGGGCGGCGAACTGGGTGATTACTGAGTTAGTACTATAGCCCGGCATTGTCGCCGTTTGCTCCGCAAAAGTAGCGCCGGGCCTTTCGTTAGCATCGAATGCTCCACGGTGCGATTTTGTGTTAGTTAAAGTCGACCGATGCGGTAGCCTCGCAGGCGAAGTGCAAGTGCACAAATAAATCCACTGGTCGAGGCAATCTGTATCGTCTGCAATGCGTTGGGCGCGATAGGGAGCATTGGCGGCACTCCGGCGAAAGCTAGAACTTCTTGTGCAATCAAGCTGAACCACGAAGCGGTTGCGAATATACATCCCAATTGGGCCAGCCACCTACGTTCATTCAGAACAACCAACATCACGGCAGCGGAGATGGCAGAGGCGGCGAGTATTGTTGGTAGCCAATATGCGTCTCGTAGGAATTGAAGTGAAAGCTTTGGTAAAGGCACCACTAGCGACTTTGAAGCAGCAACTACAATTCCAGCGCATCCGATCAAGTTGCGCCTGTCTCCATGTTTTTAAAGTACGCACAACGGCGATCGCGCGACGGGTTGGAAATTCCACTTGAAGTTTTTTCGATCGATTGAGTTAGCGACGGAGGGCTACCGATCATGACGCGTTCGCCGCGTGAATTCACACCATCGCGCCAAACGAGATCTGCCTTTGTCGCAGTTGTGATCGCGCCTGTATCAACGTTCATCCGAATTATCGGATGGTCATTAGATTCGTAGGGATTCCCGTTGTTATTTCGCTGAACGTGAACAGTGTTCCAGTAGATAAAGGGCCGACGACCATCAAACTTGGACCACAGATGGGCTGGCGGCATGGTTTTGTGCAATTGCCATGACGCAACTAGCAGTGGAATCAACACCAGAATCAAGACTGCTCGGCCGCGAAAGTTCCACGAGCGACGCGTTCGGGTGTCTACACCATACGATTCTGGCGTCGGGTCAGGCATTTGTTAACTGGTCCAATGTCGACGGAAGATAAAAAAGGCAGCACCCAAAATGCAGAGCCCAGCCCATAGATAATCGAGCGACAGTTTTTCCTTTAAGTAAAGGTAAGAAAACGGAACAAAAATTGAGAGCGCGATCACTTCTTGAAGTATTTTGAGTTGTCCCACCGACATCACGGTCGCGCCCGTTCGATTCGCCGGCACTTGCAATAGATACTCAAACAGAGCGATCCCCCAGCTGACCAAAGCCGCAATGATCCATGGCTTGCCCGACAGATTTTTCAAGTGTCCGTACCATGCAAACGTCATGAACACGTTGCTTAAACTGAGCAGGATGATTGTGGTGAGATAGGGACGCATTTTGCTGCCTGTTTGAGTCGCTGCGTTAAGTGGTTTCCGCGGATATGTTGAGAACATTGTCGGTTTGTGCGTTGGTTGCGTCAAACCTAGGATCGACAGAGAATCGCGTTAGAGTGGCCATTACTTGGCGGATTGGTAAGCGGACGCTTAATATCGCGAAGTCCCGCTCTCATGGGAACTGCACGGGAACCAGCCAGAATTCGTTAAGTAGACCGCAAAGAAAGTCGCGATGCGGATGAGTAGATAATACTGCTTATTTTAGTTAATGATGTGGCGGAAAGCGGATTGCGAATTCGACTTCAATTGCCGTAATAAAGCTGAGGTTATCTGGGTTAACAACTATGAAGTCTACAAATTCCGCGTCCGTTTGAAACTGGTCTCTTATAAATTGCAGATTGGCGAGATGGGCTGAACGATCTTTGACGAGCGATTCGTGATTCCACCCGAGGTAACGAATTAGGTTGTGTGCCTCTAACTCGGCTGGATTTACTGGCTCAAAAATCCCATTACGGAATCGGATGCGTTCCGCCAGTGTCGGGTCGAATGGCTTGGGCAACGGCAAGTACGGCTCAATCTTCTTAGGCTTATGCGAGTTCATCCAAGAAAGCACTGAATACCAGTTCCAATAATCGTCGTCCACGGTGGATTTGAGTCTCGGGTCAAAGTGCTCAATGTCGCAGCTATCAGTATTGTGAACATATCGCTCGGAATAGGCGCAATAGCGACTTTGCTCGGATAGCAGAAGTTGGCGAATCTTGGGTCGGTCACTTGCACGATCGTAGCTAAGATCGCTATAGGACAAACTCAAATCAGCTTGCTTTATCAGGTAGCGCATTCTTGAGTGCAAAGTTGTAGTTGTTGCCGATGCTCAGAAACTCTGCCATTAGTTGCTTCTTCTTTGCAGCATCCGGCTCGATTTGGATCTTATTCCGCAAGTCAAGAAAACGCTCCCAGTTCCTAATTCCCGCTGGACCGTAAAGACTTCGCACGGCGAAATCTTTTTCCAGCACATCATTGGGATCGTCGCCTTCGGGAGAGATTCCACGGCGAACTGTCACTTTGTGCTCTTCGTCAAAGTCAAGAATGAATCGTTCTTCGGGCTTGAACTGGGCGGCAATAATCGGATTATGAGTTGCGACGAAAAATTGCGTGTGGTGAATGATCGACTGGTATGTGCCGATTAAGTCGTATAAGAAATCTGGATATAGGCTGTTTTCGGGTTCGTCGACGAATAGAAATCCATTTTGAACTTGCCTACCGAAGTAGAGGGCCGCAATGTGACCGATCTTGAACAGGTAGTTACGAATACCCGTGCTTAGCGCACCATAGTTCAGTACTTGGCCTGAGAGAAGTTTTACGTAGGCTTCAAGATTCTCGTTAAGTTGCACAGGTCTCTTCGCATTTTCGTAATCAAACGCGAGTCCAGCAGGCTCAAGGATCGTGTCCCATTTTTCTGCTAAGAATCTCAGAATCTCTGGGTGATTTCGGTCAAACTGTTTCTGAACTTCAGACACGGTTCGTGCGCTATTATCCGGTAGCGAAAGAAACTCTTGCCAATCCGATTCTCGTTTTTTAATGTGGTAGATCAACAAGTTCCAGAAATTCGCGGAAGAATGTCCTCCAACTTGATGATATATTGGGAAACTCTTAAACAATGCCAACGCGTTGTTAAGTTGAGTGTTTGGTAAGTCCGTGTCCAGGACCGGATCATCGGCTGGACAAAAGACGAGGGAATCGAGTGATTCGAATTGATATCCGTGGGGCGATCGTGTCCGATGGCACATACCACCAAAATCGGCACTGGACAGCCCGTTTCTAAGATGAGATTCGAATTCAATTTGTCCAGTTTCCAGCATTAGGATCGAGTATCGGACCAAGCTTGCACTCAACCATGCTAGAGAACCATCGTCTTCAACTTTAATGCCAAAGCATTCAGGAATTGACTGGGCAGGTTCGGGGTGTCCATACAAGCAAAATGATATCAGTCGAAGTAGTGTTGACTTTCCCGTGCCGTTGCGGCCTATCAAGCACACGCGCTTCAACGGCAATCCTGTGTTCGGATCAGTAAAGTCCAGCTCGAAGTCGCGAAACTGCTGGAAGTCGTGGATGTAAAGTTTGGTTATTTCCATGTTACTACCAATACAGAATCTGCAGTCTTGAAACCGACTTGTTACTGAACGTTATGCAACTTGTTACATTGAGCCCACGTTTCGAGTTTCAGACTGTCAATTTAGCACCACGGTAATGGATTTGACAGATACAAGAGCGTGGGCCTGTCGGTTACGAAACACTCGAACGATTTTTTGATTTGACTTTTCTCATTTATCGTTTCTTGACACCCAGAAGGGTGCGAGCGATTTCATTGAAACATGCGATGCTTTTTAAGCCCAGTCCAGCGGGCTGTGCCACGCTTGGAACAAGGCGGACCAGGGTTGGATGATGAGTTGATCAGCATCATGAGTGATAACGACGTCTGGAACCCCAACGACTTGGCCAAGTTGTATCAAGGGGAGGCCGTTGAACAATTTTTCAAGGGCACCTTGGGACTCGGGTTCGACCTCGATTACGAAACGCGTGTTCGATTCGGAGAACAACAATTCAGTCGCAGTCAATTGATCGCGCGATGCAGCAGCGGCTAAGTTGACTTCTAAGCCGAGTTCGCCTGCGAAAGACATTTCAGCAAGGGCTGTGGCAAGTCCACCTTCGCTGAGGTCATGACAGGATCGTACGAGACGCTGCGCGATGGCGGCGTGCATGGTGTGGAAAATCTGCTTGGCAACGTCGAGCCGGACTTGTGGGACTTGTCCGCCGGATTGTTTTAAAACTTGATACAAGTGCGATCCGCCGAACTCGCGGAAGGTCGTACCAACTAAGTAAAGCAAGTTGCCGGGTTGCTTGAGGTCCATGGTGATGCAGTTCGCAACATCATCGACTTGGCCCATGGCGCTGATCAGCAATGACGATGGAAT
>JANODD010000134.1:0-3368 GCA_031412515.1 Planctomycetia bacterium
AAGTGCCGGAACGGTCACGAGCGTCGCCCTGGGTCAGTCGATTACAACGAATGCGACGAGCAATTGACACACCATCAAACTGATCTCATTCGATGTCGCAACATCAGTGAAGTTGCGACTCGGTTGCGCGAAAGCAAATGGGCGCCGAACCGCTCGTCGCTGATTCACGCTCACGAACGACCCAGGGTGCGCTGCGCGACCCTGGGCTATATTGTTCAACGCCTTCAGCGTTAAAACGCCAACAAGCAACGGCGAGCATTGGTAGCAGCACGAACGGTGGCGATCACCCAGCCGCCGGAGTTGAGGTGCCGTGAGAAGTTGGGATGATCGGCGGCTTGGGTGGATCGCATTGTTCGGCCTTGGTGCCGGGGTCGATGATGCGATCTGCCACCTCGCCCCTACGAGCATTGATCAACGCTGCTAGTTTGTGCACGTCATGCCCAGCCGCGTCAGACATTGCCTGGCGCACGCGTCGCACTTCACTGTAACTATCCATCGCTGTTTTCTTCGTTCAGGAGTTCAAGTGGCGTCACAATCGCCGGATTTCCTAGCCCTAGTATATTCGCCCGCTCCGTTGCAACCCTTTGTTCGTCAATCGTATCAAAAAAGTTCTTGTCTGTGATCAGTCAATCTCGCTTTCCATCTAGCAGCTTTCAAGAGCAACCGGCACAAAAGCGTCCAGCAAATCTGAAAAGGATGCATCAAGCAAGAACACACCATCTACATCTTGCTCAACCACCAGCTTTGCGGCTTCGCTAGGTTTTAGAGGTGACGCCAAAACAATTCGACTCTTTTTGAATCCCAACGCATCCATATGCTCGCGAATCTTTGCGATTGTCGGGCGTGACGATGCCGGCAACTTAAGCCGTTCGGATTTCAATGCGATGACTAGCCGATTACTGTTTGTTATGTCAAATAAACGGATAGCCTTCCGAGAGTCTTCAAAATCGTGGACGCAAGCTATGATTCCAAGTTTGGTCCGTAGTAAGCTTGAGATTTGTCGCTCTACGGAGGGACTGCCAACTTCTACAACCGCCCACTTACCTCCAGCGAGTCGCGTTTTGAGAATATCACAAATGCCGGAAACTGAGCTGGCTCCTGCGCTAATGTTTTCAATCGAAGTGACACCCGTTCCTTTTGTTATAACGCGAACTAGGCTCGACGGAGCAGTAACTACGACATCGACGGGACATTCACTAGGAATACTTATACTCATCTCGATTCCATACGCATCCGAATAGACACGATGCGACTTATCTTCTTCTTTAGCCGTAAGCGCAATCGAGTATCCAACAAAAAGTCGCCGCTCTCTCTGTTGTTGGCGAATAAGCCCCATCCCGGGACGAACGAAAACCAGTTTCAGCTCATCCGTCGACGATAAGCCATCGTCGTGATAAGCACGTAGCAACCCGACCGCATCACGATCAAAGACATTTTTCGCAATCCAACTAGCCTTCTTCCACCCTTCTGAAGATTCGAACCAACTATGCACTTCAGAGCTACAAACGCTACCATCCCTATACTGAAAAAGCTCTACCTGATACTGCATTGGGCTAGTCAAGCAAGTCCAGCACTCAGTCACTTTACTGTTTTCTATGATGCGTCGAACCAACGAAGTATACTCGCTTCTCTTGGTGTATCGTATTTCGTCGACCTCGCCGTCTCGGTAAACGAATAAGTTCGTACCATACAGACTTCGAATCCATCGAATCCTGTTTTGCGAATCAAATCCATGCTCAAAAGCATCAGCGGGAGGGTTGTGCGACAACCATTCATGAGACGTGAGACCAATATCGAGTCGCAAGCGTTCATCGAGAAACAGTGGATTAAGACCAGGCATCTGTGAGAGGCTGAATCGCTTCTCAACAGCTTGAATCTCTGCCTCTTTAACCAAAACTTCCTTACTTTTGACGTATTGATGAATCGCACCGTAGAGATAGTCTTTGGAGTAGGTTTTCATTCAAATCAAGTTTTCGAAGCGGGTGATACCATCTGCGTAGCGACGAACGACACACGTCACCGAGTTGCGGCCAGGAGACTTTCCATTGAAGAAACTCGACGTCCGCAACTTCGGGTGAGTAGAGCGGGCTCTTTCTTTCCAGCTTAGCATAAAGCTTGGGCTTGATCGATTGAGCGTCGCCCCCTCCCAGAACCGGACGTGCGCAGTTAACGCATCCGGCTCCCCACGACGGCTATCTTTCGTCCTCGCTACCTTTCTGTGTACGCTTCAACGTGGCTGTTACCAGACACGCTGCAACACTCGATACTAGGCCTGTGGCTAACAGCTACCTAGATGGGAATCGCACCCACTTGTTTTCAAACCATTTCCAGTACGCACGTGCATTTTTTTGTTCGCCGTTTTCCCTACGGTCTTCTGTTATTGACGACGGAACCGAACTCCCGGTAGTCAGTGGAGTCGGGCGACCAATTCCTTTCAGTTTGTCGTACGGCGTAAAGGAAGATCTGACCCGTTCCGTAAGCCTGCGAAATGCACTGCGATTGCCAGAAGGAGTGTTCGTGATTTCCAATACGACGGTCAAAAATCGCTCTCGCTACGTCGAGGAAAACCCCAGACAAGAATTTTTGTTCCTCAACGTCAGGAAAATCTTCCTCAATTTGAATGCCACGGCCAGGCCAAAATTCGTTCTCCTGCATTCGAGCCATTCGATCGGCAAATAGTTGTTCGCTTTCGTCGCGAACAGTCAGATTTGCTACTTCGATTGCAAAATCGACTAGCGAGGAAAACTGCATGTTGTTTGCAAGAACTTCTCGGTCTTTGTAGGAGATTTGACAGGCCATAGGATCTCGGCGAACGATTGCGTTCAAGCGGTTCGAGGAGTTGAGTTTATGGTAAGCGCGATGTTACCGAGAACTCGGTTGCAACGCATGGTTCTGCCTTTTTTCAGCACGTATTGCCCTTCTCAACCTCGGTGTAGATCACAAGCCCAAGTATAGCATGGAACAGTTCATCAGAGGCCTTTGCTGAAATCACGAGTTTTGTCCGCGTATTCCATCGTTTCCAACATGCCAGGTGACGACTTATCGCGGATCACTTGACTTATCCCGGTTTTCGATTTTCGATCGCCAAAAGGGGATAAGTACTTACCCCCGGAGCTTGGCAACGCTTTCAGATGCGAAAATTCTGCAATTAAGGTCGCTTTGCGCGCAATTGATTTTCTGAGCATTGAGAAATGCATTAGGGTGTTTCCCTCAACTTTTGCAAAAATATATTGACTGTCAGCCAAACGCCATTAAAACATTTTTCGCGAAGAGCGAGGATGTGGGGCAGGAGGTCCGGCTTAGTAAATCATTTAAGGGATTTTACAGCGAAGGATCATTAAGAGACTAGAGCCTAGAGCCTAGAGACT